>CAQBGY010000129.1 GCA_948759685.1 uncultured Eubacterium sp. | reverse complement strand
GATTCTTCAAGGCTGTGGAGAAAAATTGTTGAGGAAGTTGCAGAGGTCTATCCAGAAGTAACATTGGAACATATGATTGTAGATAATTGTGCAATGCAGCTTATAAAAAAACCGGATCAGTTTGATGTTATTCTCACTGAAAATATGTTTGGTGATATTTTATCAGATGAAGCGAGTGCTATTACGGGTTCAATCGGTATGCTCTCATCGGCAAGCCTGAATGATACGAAATTTGGCTTATATGAGCCAAGTGGAGGTGCTGCGCCGGATATTGCGGGAAAGGGTATGGCGAATCCGATTGCAACAATATTAAGTGTAGCGATGATGCTCCGTTATTCTTTTGACTTAGAGGAAGAAGCAGGAAAGATTGAGTCGGCAGTTAAACGAGTTTTGGCAGAGGGTTATCGCACTGTTGATATAATGCCGAAAGAGAAAAATCTGAATAGGTCTGTTAAGCAGGTAGGTACGGAAGATATGGGAAAACTGATTGCAGAACGTATTTAATGTCTGTTAAAGAATTTGTGTAGATGAAAGGAAAAATATAAGATGAAAGACACAATGCTTGATAAGTTACAAAAATTCGGACTAAATCTTTATGAATCAAAGGCTTATGCAAGCCTGTTAAAGATTGGAACGGCGAATGCCTATAAAATAAGCAAGGAGTCCGGTATACCAAGAGCAAGAATTTATGATGTTTTGGAATCTATTACAAAACTTGGACTTGCTATGGTGGAAGAAAGCAGCGAGAACGTAAAAATCTATACACCTGTGCCAAGTAAAATATTTTTGGAGAGAGTAAAAAAAGAATGGGAAAGTGATTATGAGGAAGTAAAAAGTAATCTTCAAGATTTAGAAGCGGAGGAAAAGAAACAGGATATTTATGTTTTTACAGTAAAAGGAAAAGAAAATATAACTGCCTATTGCAGACAGCTTATAAAAGAAGCAGATCAGTATGTCATTATTTCAATGTGGAGTCAGATGTACGAGCTGCTTTTACCTGAATTAGAGCAATGCAGAAATCGTGGATGTAATGTTTTGGGAATCAGTCATGACATTAAAAATCCTATAGAGGGAATTGAAAAGCATTTTAACAGCAAAATACATAATATGCCGGAAAATATGCACTGGTTCATTCTTTCTGCAGACGGGAAAAAACTGCTGTATGGATATTCTGCTGAAATAGATAAAGATGCTTTTTATACAGAAGATGCGAGCCATATTTATCTGATGGAAGATTACATACTGCATGATATGGTAATTAACCGTTTTGTTGAAGGTAAGGAAGATAAGGACAAAATGGTTCAGATGATGCAGGAGATTGTTGGGAAAATAAAGGGATAAAGTAAAAAGTTGTGTGTTTCATATGCTTATGGTGGTATCAAACAATGCTTTGTTGCCATTTATAATAAATTAAAAATTTAGGAGGTCATATCAATGGCAAAAATCTATTACGAACAGGATTGTAATCTTCAGGTGCTATCAGGAAAAAAGGTTGCAATCATAGGCTATGGCAGTCAAGGTCACGCTCATGCACTGAATTTGCATGAAAGCGGAGTAGATGTTATTGTCGGTCTGTATCAGGGCAGCAAATCTTGGGCAAAAGCGGAAGAAGCAGGTTTGACGGTGGTTACAGCAGCGGAAGCCGCAAAAGAGGCAGATATTATTATGATGCTGGTCAATGATGAAAAACAGGCAAAATTGTATAAAGAATCCATTGAACCGAATCTTGCAGAAGGAAAGGCTTTGATATTTGCACATGGATTTGTGATACATTATGGTTTGATTGTGCCGCCGCCTTTTGTTGATGTATTCTTAATTGCACCGAAAGGTCCCGGTCATACTGTCAGGAGCCAGTTCTTAGAGGGAAAAGGAGTTCCATGTCTGATTGCAATTCATCAGGATGCCTCTGGAAAAGCAAGGGAAACAGCGCTTGCCTATGCGCTTGGAATTGGAGGGGCAAGAGCCGGAGTGATAGAAACTTCATTCAAAGAGGAAACAGAAACAGACCTTTTTGGAGAGCAGGCTGTACTCTGTGGCGGTGTTTCCGCTTTAATTAAGGCAGGATTTGAAACGCTGGTTGAAGCTGGCTATCAACCGGAAATGGCATACTTTGAATGCTGCCATGAAATGAAACTGATTGTTGACCTTATCAATAGGGGCGGTCTTACAATGATGAGATATTCTGTCAGTGATACTGCTGAGTATGGTGACTACATAACAGGAGAGAAGATTATCACTGATGAAACAAGGAAAGCCATGAAAAATATTCTCAAAGATGTTCAGGAAGGAAAATTTGCAAAAGACTGGCTTCTTGAGAATCAGGCAGGGAGAACCTATTTTAATGCGAAAAAGCAGATTGAATCAGAGCATGAGCTTGAAAAGGTTGGAGCTGAACTGAGAGGTTTGATGTCATGGATGAAAAAACCATTAGACTAATATAGCGTACAGAATTTAGTGGATTTATACTGCGTTAAGGCGGGAAAGCGTTTGTTGGAAGAAAACCAATGAGCGCTTTTTTGCATTTAATGATACACTGTCGTTCTCCACCAATCCTGCCCTCGTTTCAGATGCAGTTAATTTTAGAAATGGAGGTCAGGACAATGACGGATAAGGAAGATAAGACAGTGCGGCAGTTTGTACTATTCTGTCGGACAGCTTTGATGTATGAAAAGAAAAATTATTACAATGAACAGAAACACAGGGCAGAGCGTGAAACGCATATTGAGATGCTTTCACCCAAACAGTCAGGTATGCTTGAAAAAATATTTGACATATACCATGCTGATTATTTTTCAGTTATGGGATATGAAATCGGCATAGTTGACGGTGATTTGGCACAGGCGTTAAGGGAACTGCCGGACAAAAAAATACAGATTGTGTTACTGTATTATTTTGCTGGTCTGAGTGACAGGGAGATTGGCGAAATCTATGGAACAGGAAGAAGTACCATTTGTGACCAGAGGAACAATGCCATAAAAAAGCTGCGGCTGCTGATGGAGGAAATGCATTATGGAAAATAAATACAGCGGCAGGGGCATTACCTTTGAAACATTGGAAAAAGCGGTGTCGGGCGATTACAATGCCATGCAGGAAGTGATAAGGCTGTTTAAGCCATACATGACAAGACTGAGTATTGAGGACGGCAGATTTAACAAGGAACTCTTTGAAAGACTTGTGCAAAGGCTTATGTTTATTACATGGCAGTTTGATATGCATTACAGTGAAAAATAATCGGGCGTGGTGAAACGCAGGCGGGGACATTCGGTATATGAGTGTCCCTTTTCCTATGCCCGTTATCCATAACATTATTAACAGCGTTAAGGGCAGAGAGGAGTGAGAAAATGAGTGAAAATAAATTAAGAAGCAGAGATGCGATTGATGCGGAATTAAAGAAAACAAAAGCTGAACTTGCCATTGCAAAACACAGGGAAGCAAAACTCCGTAATCAGATAAAGGGCATGACAGAAAAGGAACGCAGACACCGCAACATTGTATGGGGAAGCCACTTTGAATACCTTATCAGGGAAAAACTGAATGTTTCCAAAGAACAGCTTGCTATTCTGAATGATGATACGGTAAAAGATATTCTGAATACTCTTTTTTCTGATTTGTATTTCCGTCAGACTATGCAGAATATTTTGACAGGAAAAGTAAAACCACAATCCCCGATGGAATGAAATTATCTGCCGAAACGTGGCGGATGGAACTGCAAAACTTTGTGGGCAGATAAAGGCTTCTTTTTAGCCTTTATCTGAACGCAAAGTTCACTAAAGGGTAGGGCGCAAGCCCGTAGGGGAATTGTCGTTTCCCCTATTGTCTGCCGTAAGGCAGGCAAAGCCCCGCAGGGCGCACACACGCAAAGCGTGTATAAGTGCGCCCTTGTCAAACGTAGCAAAGCTACGTTTTCCATCGGGGATAGAAAAATGCGGAAAAGGAGAGTGATACATATAAGCACGAAAATGATACACCTTAATGCAACGATTATCAGCAGGGGTGGGGAAAAACCGCAATCGGCTGTGGCTTCCGCTGCATACCGGAGTGGGACAAAGATATATTGCGAATATGACGGTGAGATAAAAGATTTTTCAAGGAAAGGTCATGTGATGTATTCCGAAATCCTACTGCCTGAATATGCACCGAAAGAATTTGCTGACCGTTTCGTTTTATGGAACGCAGTTGAAAATTTTGAAAAAGGGAGCAGGGCGCAGCTTTCAAGGGAAATTGAATTTTCACTGCCCTGTGAACTGGATGCGGACGAACGGTTAAAGGCGGCGAAAACGCTTGCAGAATTTTTCAGGGATAAGGGAATGGTCGTTGACATGAACCTGCACAATCCTGACCATGAGAATCCAAACCCGCATTGTCATCTCATGCTCACCATGCGCCCGTTTGAAAAAGACGGAAGCTTTGTCAAAAAGAAATGCTGGCGGGAATATGACCTTGATAAAAACGGTCAGAAAATTCCAACTCCCAAAGGCGACGATTACAAATCGCATAAGGTTTATGCCACAGACTGGGACGATAAGGGAAACGTGGAAAAATGGCGGGCATTGTGGGCGGATATTGAAACTGGTTTTTATAAAAAGAACGGATATGAGATTACAGCGGAACACCGTTCTTTTGAAAGACAGGGAATAGACCTTCTGCCGACGATCCACATGGGGGCGGCTGTGACCGCAATGGAGAGGAGGGGCATTCAGACCGAAGTTGGGAACATGAACAGGGAAATCAAAAAAATCAATGCCCTTATCATATCCAGCATGGAGAACGTGGAACGCCTGACAGATAAGATTGCCTTTCTTGAAAAAGAGAAAAAAGCCATTGAACAGGACGAAGAAAAAGAAACGCAAACACAGGAAAGTAAACCGGACACCCTTATTTCAATCCTGATGGAGTGGCAGAAAAACCGGAGCGCATTTATTCAGGACAACAATATCCGCCAGCGCATGGACACAAAAACAGGGAATATAAAAGATTTTTCTGCTATGGTGGCATTCCTGCAATCGCATAAAATTGAAACGCTTGAAGATTTACTGAAAATGGTGGAGGACACGAAAAAGCGGCGGAGTGGCAGCATTCACAACCAGCGTGAACTAAATGCAAAACGGAAGAAAATGTCCAATATCGTTGATATCTACCAAGCCTACAAACCATATGCGGAGTATCTGAAAAAATACGAAAGTCTTTCCGGCAGGCAGAAACAGTCTTATTATGACAAAAATGCGGACAAGATTGAAACTGCGCTCTCCTACCGGACAGGATTGAAAAATATGAGTGGTACGGATAAGCTGCTTCCGAAAACGTGGAAAAAGGAACTTGACGGACTGAAAGCGGAAAGTGCAAAGATAACACACGATTTAGCAAAAGATGATGCCATTCTTGGGGAACTTGCGGAGATTGCGGACAAGGTGGCAATGGTACAGAGGGCAAAAGCAAAACAGAATGAAATACTTCCCAATCTTGGGGAGGAAAAAAGAATAAAAAAGGAAAGGGGCAGCTATGGCAGAGAATAAGAAATATTATTTCCTCAAGCTCAAAGAGGATTTTTTTGACCAGCGTGAGATTGTGGTATTGGAAGGTTCAAAAGATGGCGTTTTATATGTGAATATCCTGCTCAAGCTGTATTTAAAATCATTGCAGCATAACGGAAAACTGCTCTTAAATGAGATGACGCCGCTTTCTGCGGAGATGATCGCACTGCTCACAAGGCATGAGATAGGAACAGTGGAAAGGGCGATACGGGCATTCATGCAGCTTGGGCTTGTGGAGGTATTGGAAGATAACACTTACTATATGCCGGAAATTCAGGAAATGACAGGAAAAGGCTCGTCCGATGCAGAACGCAAGGCAAGATACCGCAGATTGAGGTCAGAGGGAAAAACGCCACTTCTTACAGACAAAAATACGGGCATAGAACAAAATTGGGACAATGTCCCACCTGTGTCCCAATTCTGTCCACCAGAGATTAGAGATAAGAGTACAGAGAATAGAGATAAGAACTTAGATAAAAGAGAGTGTGTGAAAGAGAAAATTACTCCCCCACGCTCATACGGAAAGTACGAGAATGTTTTTCTTACAGAAAAAGAATACCATGCGCTTATCTCAGATTATCCCGATGAATACATGGAGATGATTGAACATTTATCTGCATACATGGTTTACAGTGGACGTACTTACGAAAATCACCTTGCCACGATGGAATACTGGAAGGCAGAGGACAGGAAACGGGAAAAACAGGAAAAGGCAGGTAAGCAGGGGTATGTTTACAATGGCAGGTTTAAGGAGGGCGAAAGTCTATGAATGAAACAGATATTCAGGCGGCAGTTGATGATATGCTTGCGGAGCTGATGCAGGAGGGGATTGCAGGCAGCGGCGATTACATTGATGCTGATACCGGACTTCTGATGTGCGGAAAATGCCGCACAAAAAAGCAGACGGTTGTAAAGCTGATGGGGCGTACCATGAAGCCGTCCTGTTTATGCAAGTGCAGATCGGAGGAATTGGAGAAAGAAGAACAGAAACGGAAAGATAAGGAACTGATGGAGGGCATTTCAAGGCTGAAAAGCGCAGGTCTGCAGGACAGGACTTTTTTTGGCTATACGTTTGCAAACTGTGATGAAATGCACCCTTGCGCCGGATATGCGCACCGTTATGTGGGGCGTTTTGCAGAATTTCAGAAAGATGGACAAGGGTTATTGTTTTGGGGTGACGTAGGGACGGGAAAGACTTTCCTTGCAGGCTGTATTGCAAATGCGCTCATGGAGAAGAATATCCCTGTGCTGATGACCAGTTTTCCGAAACTGTTAAATGCGCTTGGCGGGATTTACAGCGGCGAAAAAAATGAGTACCTGAAAAGCCTGAACCGATACCAGCTCCTTATCATTGATGATTTAGGCGTGGAACGTGACACTCCCTATGTGCTGGAAACGGTCTATCTTGTGATAGATGAGCGTTATAAAAGCGGGAAACCGTTTATTATTACAACAAACCTGTCACTGGAAAAATTACAGAATCCGGCAGATTTGGAACATGGGCGCATTTATGACCGCATTATGGAGAGATGCGTTCCTGTTGCCTTTTCGGGGAAAAATTACCGGACTGGTAAAGGCAGGGCAAACATAGAGAGTGCTTCGGGCATTTTAAAGGCTTAAAAAATAACAGTAACTTGTGGATATGGCAGTGCCAATAAGTCCGTATCCTTGTACAGCGTCAGGGCAATTACGGAGAAATCTGTACTTGTCTTTATTTTTGCAGAAGATAAGGCAGTACAGGCGGAAAGGAAATAAATATGGGTAACATGACAGGTAATTGCACCGATACAAAAACAGGCATTACAGTAAAAACGGTCTTTGACGGAAACCAAAGCGGACAGCAGGCATTTATGAAACTGATAAAAAGGCAGTACCGTATCAGTGGTTCGGATATACAGAATAATATTGATAATAATAGATATAATATTGACAAAACGCAATGTGCGAGCTATACTAAAGACGGTGAAGCAAATGTTGGCGGTACAACTGTTGGTTTTGCGGAAAATGGAGGACAGCATGATGGATTCTAATTTCGCAGCATTACAGCAGCTTCACAGCAGTTTACGGGTTGCCATATATTGCAGGCTCTCAAAGGACGATAACCTTGACGGGGAAAGCGCAAGCATACACAACCAGCGGGATATGCTGGAAACGTGGTGTCAGGAGCATGGTTATACAGTTGCAGGCGTGTATGCTGATGACGGGTATTCCGGTTTATATATGGACAGACCAGACTTTCAAAGAATGTTAGCCGACTGCAAACAGGGCAAGATTGACATTGTGGTAACGAAGGATATGTCAAGGCTTACCCGGAACAGCACACATTCAGGGCAGTTGAGGGATGAATTTTTCCCAAAGCACCATATCCGCTACATAGGCGTGACAGACGGAGTTGATACGGGTAAAGATGATGACCTTATCGCATTCCGTAGCGTTTTCAACGAGATTTACTCAAAAGACATCGGGAAAAAGGTTCATTCCTCTTATGTCATCAAGGCGAAAAAGGGCAAGTTTACCGGATGCGTCGCACCGTTCGGGTACATGAAGTCACCGGAGGATAAGAATTTCCTGATACCAGACAAGGATACCGCTTGGATTGTGCAGAAGATATTCGGATGGGCGGCTGAGGGGCATGGCACGAACTGGATCAGGCGCAGGCTGGAGGACGAGAAAATCCCCGCACCCTGCTGGTGGAACAGGAAGAAAGGCTTGCGCAACCATGTAACCAAATGGGAAAAGGAATACGGCGAAAAGGGCATCTATATGTGGGATTTTTCCACAATCAAGCAGATACTCGCCAATCCCGTCTATATCGGCACGATAGCGTCACAGAAAGCAGACTACCGTTTCAAGGTCGGCTGGATTGGGGACAAGAAGCCGGAGGAATGGATTCAGGTGGAGAACGTGCATGAGCCGCTTGTGGATATGGACACCTACAATCTTGTGCAGGAAAAAGTGAAGATGCGCAAAAGACCGGACGCATGGGG
>CAQBGY010000128.1 GCA_948759685.1 uncultured Eubacterium sp. | reverse complement strand
ATCGGGAAAATAGACCAGAATATTTGCACAAGGAATTTTGATACAGAATACTAGTGTATTGGTACGTTTACTTTCAGCCAAATGATGCAGAGTGAATTTTCAGCCTGCAAGGCGGCTGAACGAGACAGACGATGCGGCGGCATTGCTGAATGAGGCCAACACGGCAGATGTAAATTCAGGCAAATCATTTGGCAAAATGTGAACGAGTCAGTACACTAGTACTGTTGACTTCTATAAGCTATAACTTATTATAGCATAAATTTTATAATATAGTATTAAATGGTTATAAAATAATTTAAATATTAGTTAATTGACAGTAACAAAATTCAAATATTTTTTTGAATTTTCACCTAGTATATGCTATAATTATTTTATCTATCAATTTCTTTGTTTTGATAGAGAGGGGTTGAAGGGTAATTAAGGGTTTTGGAGTTCTATGGGGTTATTTCATGTTGAATGAGTTATATGAAAGTTTAAGGGAAATCTATAAAAGCTATTTTACTGAGAAAGAAAATATAAGGGAAAAATTAGAAGGAAGGAAAATCCAATATGACTATCAATTTTATATTGATTATATTGGTCTTCTTGATTTGAGAATCAATACTTTAAGCGGGGTATTAAAAGTATTTGAGAATTTTTTTTTATCGGAGGAGAATTCAGACTCCTTTGGTAAATTAAATAATTTAGGAAAAATAAAAGAAAAGGAGGTTATTAATCAGCGTCTGCAAATTTTGGATATTCAAGAAAAAGAGCGCCAGCGTATAGCGAGAGATCTTCATGATTCTTCTTTGCAAAATCTGTCACATCTGCTTCATAATGTTGAACTAAGTTCATTGTATGTTGATGAAGATCCGGTTAAGGCAAAGCTTGAACTGGCAGTGGTGAATAGTAGATTAAAATCTATTATTCAGGAGATAAGGGATACTATTTTCGATTTGCGTCCAATGACTTTTGACGATTTAGGTTTGAAGGAAGCCTTTGAACGTCTGGTATATAAGTTAAGGGAGTCTTCTAAGTTTAATATAACATATAATATTGAAGATATTGGTTGTAATAATTCTCTTATTTTAATGACAATATTCAGAATTATAGAAGAGTGTTTAAATAATGCTATAAAGCATTCAAGGGGAAGTAAAATAAATTTTGAGTTAAAAAAAAATACCGATGATGATTGTTTAATTATAGTATCAGATAATGGAATTAGTTTTAATTTTGATGATGTTTTATTGTCTGAAGACAGACATTTTGGTTTGTGCATCTTAAGGGAAAGAGTTGAACTTTTATCGGGAACCATGGAAATCGATTCCAAGCCTGAGCACGGAACTATTATAAAGATTATAGTTCCTTTACTAGAATAAGGGAGAAATGAACATGAGTATTAAGGTAATGATAGCGGATGACCATGTTTTAATGAGAGAAGGGGTAAAGCAGCTTTTGGAGTATGATGGATCTATTAAAGTTATCTCTGAAGCAGCGGATGGAGTAGAGTGTTTAAAAATTTTAGAAACTGTTACACCTGATATTTTGTTATTAGATATTAATATGCCAAATAAAAATGGAATAGAGGTTTTGGAGGATATAAAAAATAAAAATATTGATATCAAAATATTGATTTTGACTGTTCATAATGAAATTGAGTATTTATTAAGGGCGGTTGATATTGGTGTAGACGGTTATATTTTAAAAGATAGTGAATCAGCAGAATTGAAAAAAGCAATTAATTATATTTATAATGGTGAAAATTATATTCAGCCAAGTCTTATTCCTGTGTTAAATTCCAGATTGGTGAATAGAAATTTAGATAAGGAAAAGATTGACTCACTGACAAAGAGAGAATTGGAGGTTCTCATTCAAGTGGCTTATGGAATGTTTAATAAGGAAATAGCAAATATCTTAGATATAAGTGAAAGAACTGTTAAGAATCATATTTCGAATATATTTAAGAAAATAGATGTGAATGATAGAACACAGGCTGCAATTTTTGCTATAAAAAATAATTTGGTGCAGTTATATTAAAATTATAAGTTGTTTAATAATAAATTATTATTTGATTTAATGAGTAGTATTTTATGTGGATTAGTATTGCTTTTGTTAATTTATTGAGGAATTATATATCAAATCAAGGGCGGTTTTATGTTTCACGTGAAACATAAAACCGTTTTAAAATTAAAATACAATATAATGTTTCACGTGAAACACAGCAACGCTAGATATTGTAAGGCAAAGCGTGAAACATTTTTTTGCATAATTTTATGCTGTGAAACCATATTATTTTGACTAAAAATACAATGGATTATGTATTTATTTAATGTTATAATTTGATAGATACGAAAAATAATGATAAAATAAAGTGGAACAGATAATTAAAATTGTACTTGATAACTGGGATTACAAATTTGTGGGAGGAGTTTATGGGAAAAGTAATTGCTATAGCAAATCAAAAAGGAGGGGTAGGGAAGACTACTACTTCAATTAATTTATCCGCCGCATTGGCTGCTAAGAATAAAAAAATATTGGTTATTGATACTGATCCCCAGGGAAATACAACCAGCGGATTTGGTGTAGATAAAAATAATTTGGACAACACAATATATGAATTATTTCTCGGAGAGTGTTCTATACAAGAATGCGTTATCAAAGATGTAGTAAAAGGAGTGTCGTTAATACCTTCCAATGTCAATCTAGCCGCTACAGAAATTGAATTAATAGGAGTAGACAAAAAAGAATTTATACTGCGGAATGAAGTAGATTGGATAAAAGATCAATATGATTATATAATTATTGACTGTCCCCCCTCATTGAATATGCTGACGATAAATTCAATGACTACAGCAGATTCTGTTTTGGTGCCAATTCAATGCGAGTATTATGCTTTGGAAGGGTTGAGCCAATTAATACATACTGTAAATTTAGTAAAAGAAAGATTAAATCCAGAATTAGATATGGAAGGAATTGTTTTTACTATGTATGATTCCAGGACAAACTTATCTGCTCAAGTTGTAGAAAATGTAAAAAGTCATTTAAACCAAAAAATATATAATACAGTTATTCCAAGAAATATCCGGTTAGCAGAAGCACCGAGTTATGGGCTTCCTATAAATATGTATGATCCTAAATCGGCTGGCTCCGAGGCATATTTGACATTAGCGGAAGAAATTATTAGAAAATAGTAGATTAGTATAATAAAAGAAAGGAATATGAAAATGGCAGCTAGAGGACTGGGAAAAGGACTTGATGCATTAATACCAAATACAGTTGATAAATCTGGTACAAAATCAAAAGGTGATAATAAGAATAATGGAAAAGATGAAAGTGATAGGTTGATAAAAATCACAATGATAGAACCTAATAGAGAACAGCCAAGAAAAAATTTTGATGAAGATTCTTTGTTGGAATTGGCAGAGTCTATTAAACAATTTGGATTATTACAGCCCATTCTGGTTCAGGATAAAGGAACATATTATGAAATTATTGCAGGGGAGAGAAGATGGCGGGCTGCTAAGTTAGCTGGTTTGAAAGAAGTTCCTGTAATTATACGAAACTTGACAGAACAGGAAATAGTGGAAATATCTTTAATAGAAAATATTCAGAGAGAAGATTTAAATCCTATTGAAGAAGCATTGGCCTATAAAAGACTTTTAACAGAGTTTAACTTAAAACAAGACGAGGTTGCTGAAAGAGTTTCTAAAAGCAGGACAGCAGTTACAAATTCTATTCGTCTATTGAAACTGTGCGATGAAGTACAGCAAATGATCATAGATGATATGATTACTACAGGACATGCCAGGGCACTGATATCTATAGAAGATCCGGAAAAACAATACATGATTGCACAGAAAATATTTGATGAGAAGCTGAGTGTAAGAGATGTAGAAAAATTGATGAAGGATTTGAATAAACCCATAAAAGAAAATAAAATACCTAAGAAGGATGAAAAGCTGGAAATTATTTATGGGGAAATAGAAGAAAAGATAAAACAGTCATTGAGTACAAAAGTGGCTATTTCTTCGAAAGGAAATGGGTCTGGAAAAATAGAAATAGAGTTTTACAGCCATGATGATTTGGAAAAAATCACTGATAAACTTATACATTAAAGTAAAAATGATACTAATTGATTATTGAGTGCTTATATATTTTATTATATAGTTAATTTACATTGGGAGAAAAATTGAAAAGATGAACAGTCAAATACTAAATTACATTGGATTAGGCAGCGTTGATATAGGATATATTTTAATAGGTATGGTAGTTTTAATATTTATTTTTTGTATATTAATGATTATCCAGATGGTGAAAATATCAAAATTGAAGAAGAAGTATTCTATATTCATGCAGGGAAAAGATGCAAAAAGTATGGAACAGGATGTGATAGGTTTATATGAAGACAATAAATTTATAAAGATATCCATGGAAAAAAATAAAAAGGATATCAATGAGTTATATAAAAAGATAGAATCTTCCTTTCAAAAAATGGGGATTGTCAAATATGATGCTTTTAAGCAGATGGGAGGACAGTTGAGTTTTAGTTTAGCACTTTTGGATGAGAATGACAGCGGGTTTATTATCAATTCTGTGCATAGCACAGACGGATGTTATTCTTATTCTAAAGAAATAAAAAATGGACAATGCGAAATATTATTAGGGGAGGAAGAAAAGCAGGCATTGGATATGGCAATGGGAGATTAATTATCTCTTTGTAAGGAAGCAGGGGAAGTATTGTATGAGTATAAGGAAAATATCCGAGTTAATCGGAGGGGAAATACTTGCCAGAACTGTTATGACTTCTGATTATAAAATATTATTATCGAAAGGAACTGTGTTAAGCAAAGAATATATTGAAAAATTAGGAGAACTTGATATTAAGGAAGTATTTGTCGAAGAGGAAATTGACACAGAGGAAGTTGAAATAGTAAAGGATGAAATTGGGATAGACTTCAAAAATAAGATAAAAAGGATTATTGAAAAACATACTTTTGGCCATAGCAAAGAATTAATAGAACTTAGCAGGACAGCAGATAATATTATAAACAGTCTTTTGGAGAAAGAAGGGGTACTTGAAAAAATATATGACATAAAAGAAAGAAGTTCTGATATATATGAGCATTCCATCAGTGTGTGCTATTTAGCAATATTAGTGGCCTTGAAAATGAAAATCCCAATGGAAAAAATTCATGATATTGGGGTTGCATGCCTATTGCATGATTTGGGGCTTAGATATATCATGGTAGATTATACCGGGAGAGATATTGGAGAATTTTCGAAGGAAGAATTGAGGGAATATAAAAAACATCCTATATATGGATATTCAGCATTGCAGAATGAATCATGGATGTCGGATTTGAGTAAAAATATTATTTTATATCACCATGAACATATTAATGGCTCAGGCTATCCGCTTAAAGTCACCAGTTTACCTTTTGAGGTAAAAATAGTTAATATATGCGAACAGTTCGATGAAATGATATGTGGAATTGGGTACAGGCGGCGGAAGGTATATGATGCAATTCAGTACCTGAAAAAAAATAGGAATATATATTACGATGGAACAATATTAGATATTTTTTTGGATTTTGCTGCTGTCTATCCTGCAGGGTCTTATGTGCTTACAAATGATGGCGAAATAGGTATTGTTGTAAAGCAGAATAAGAATCATTCGGACAAGCCTGTCATTAAAATATTATATGACAAAAGCGGAAATAAAATTTCGTATAATTTAATAAGAAACCTATTGACAGAAGACAGAATTTCTATTAAAAAGGTAATTGAAAATATTTAATGAATGGTATTGACGAATATGTATTTTATTTAACTGACATTTGAAAAATGGTGACATGTGATATAATGAATTACGCTGATGCGCAAGAAGGTCATCAATCATTTGATGAAGATTGATGAAATATTAATTTTTGTAGACTTAAAAAGAGAGGAATAAGATAATGATTGACATCAAATTTTTAAGAGAAAATCCTGAAGCAGTAAAAGAGAATATAAGAAAGAAATTTCAGGAAAACAAATTAGATTTAGTTGACGAAGTGATTGAATTGGACTTAGAAAGTAGGAAAGCAAAACAGGAAGCAGACGATTTACGTGCCAATAGAAACAAGATTTCCAAAGAAATTGGTGGATTGATGGCTCAGGGAAAGAGGGAAGAAGCAGAGGCAAAAAAGGCAGAAGTAGCTGCCGGGGCGAAACGTTTGGCCGAGTTGGAGGAAAAGGAAAAGCAGCTGGAAGAAGAAATAAATAAAAGGATGATGGTAATACCTAATATCATTGATGCCAGTGTGCCTATTGGAAAAGATGATACAGAAAATGTGGAAATTAAAAAATATGGGGAACCTGTTGTTCCGGATTTTGAAGTGCCTTATCATACGGATATCATGGAGAAATTAAAAGGTATCGATTTGGATAGTGCAAGAAAAGTCGCGGGCAATGGTTTTTACTATTTGATGGGGGATATTGCCAGGCTTCATTCTGCTGTGATCTCTTATGCAAGAGATTTTATGATAAATAGGGGATTTACCTATTGCGTACCTCCATTTATGATTCGAAGCAATGTAGTAACCGGTGTTATGAGTTTTGCAGAAATGGATGCTATGATGTATAAGATTGAAGGGGAAGATTTATACTTAATCGGTACATCTGAGCACTCCATGATTGGAAAATTTATTGATACGATTATTCAAGAAGAAGAACTTCCCAAGACGCTTACCAGCTATTCTCCGTGCTTTAGAAAAGAAAAAGGAGCTCATGGGCTGGAAGAAAGGGGAGTTTACCGTATTCATCAGTTTGAAAAGCAGGAGATGATTGTGGTATGCAAGCCGGAAGAATCCCAGATGTGGTTTGAAAAATTATGGCAAAATACGGTAGATTTGTTCAGGTCATTGGATATTCCGGTTCGGACAATTGAATGTTGTTCCGGGGATTTGGCAGATTTGAAAGTAAAATCTTATGATGTGGAAGCCTGGTCACCAAGGCAGAAAAAATATTTCGAAGTGGGAAGCTGTTCCAACTTAGGAGATGCTCAGGCCAGAAGATTGAAAATTCGTGTGAATGGGGAGAAGGGCAAGTATTTTGCGCATACCTTAAATAATACAGTTGTGGCACCCCCCAGAATGCTGATTGCGTTTTTGGAAAACAATCTTAAAGAGGATGGAACGGTTAAGATTCCAGAAGTGCTCAGACCTTATATGGGAGGACAGGAAGTAATAAAATAGAAAAGTATGTTTGGATATTGTAAGAACTCAATGAGAATTGAACAGCAATTCTTTTTGAGTTCATAGGTGGAACTTTTTCTATAGTGATTAGATTGAAGAAAATGCCTGGTATCGGAATTTATAATTTAATATTTGGATAGATAGGAAAAGAGGTGAAATCTTTGCATAAATATATGAGGGCAATTGGCTTTAGTAAATTAAAAAAAAGAAGCGAATTGCAAAAAATTATTGTAGATTCCATTGTGAATGCGGACGATCGGTCGTATGTTTCAAATGAGGATGATATTATACTGGCAGAATTTTGTAAAGATTTTGCCGAGAATATAGGAATAGCTGTTTGTGGGGAATTCGATTCAGAGGATAAATTTTCTTTTGATTATTATTATCCTTATTTGCGGGGAACGGTTATCAGTTCAGAAGAGGATGTATCTATAGAACGTCATGCTGGTACAGAATCTTATGCCGGTGTATGTGATGATGTGAAAGTTGGAGTTTCTCTTATTTTTTATTTGCAAAATATGATTCCGTACATAAAAATACGGGATAGCAAAAGACTCCCTGTAAGAGGAACTACTCTCACTTTATCGGCCCTTTCTGTGCAGGGAAAAATTATGATGCCTATCATAAAGAATGAAAAAGATAAAAAGATGATTAAAAAAGTATCCAAAAACAGAAACTCACTAATCGATGCAGCCAGGAGAGGAGATGAGGATGCTATTGAAAGCCTTACGTTAGAGGATATGGATACTTATACCACAATATCCAGAAAAATTCAGAAGGAAGATGTTTTTACTCTTGTGGATACTTACTTCATGCCTTATGGGGTAGAATGCGACCATTATTCTGTATTGGGAGAAATTCTGGATTGCAATAAAGTTACGAACCGATTGACTTTTGAAGAAATTTATTTGATGACAATTAGCTGTAATGATTTGAACTTTGATGTGTGCATTAATGCAGAAGATTTATATGGTGAGCCCCAGGTAGGAAGGCGCTTTAAAGGTTCTATTTGGATGCAGGGTTATGTTAATTTTCCGGATGGAAATTAGATATTAGTAACAGTTCAGCCTTTTGGCTTCCCTGTTACGAAATCCGTCCATTTCGAGTTTTGCCTACGGCAAAAGGCCCGGATTCTTGGCGGCTCCAATTCATTGGCTGCTAACCGCGCAGCAAGTGCGCAGTTGCAGGCTGAACTGTTACAGATATTACAAAATATTATAAATATTGTGTTGATATTGTTTTGAATATGTGTTAAAATAGTTTGCGGTGGCTGATATATAATTTAATATGTGTTTCCGTAGCTCAGATGGATAGAGCGACCGCCTCCTAAGCGGTAGGTCGGGTGT
>CAQBGY010000127.1 GCA_948759685.1 uncultured Eubacterium sp. | reverse complement strand
CGGAAAAAATTTCGTCACTTTTTTGGGAAAATTTTTTGTAAGGCTGAATAGTTACCAATATTTTTTCTCACTGTTTCCTCGTTGATTTTGCGGAAAGCATCTTCCATGCTCTGACCGCCTAAGTAGATACGTTCCACGACAATCCGTGTCGGTGTTTTTCTGCTTTCGTTTCTGTTTTTGCTCCTGATTTTTTGTTTACTTCCCATTCAATTCCTCCCTTCAAACACAAAAAGGACAGTTATAAACTGTTACGTTCATAACTGCCCTTACGCTGTTTTTACAATCCAAAAAAATTACAAATCCTCTCTTTTTTGCCTTTGCTCTGTAATCCAATAAACCCACATACAAGTGGCAGGTCATTACGCTGCCCACATCGGAATTTCACCGTCATTTCATGACTGAATTTTTATAAAATTTCAGAAGTATCATTATCACGGATATGCTTCATCGCCCCGCACAACTGCTGTGCATTTTGTCAGGTTCTTATCGCTCCACGCCTCTGCTTTTCCGTTCAATTCCAAGTTAGAGCAGGCGCATCATGGCGCACTTACTTAGTGGCTACACATATCCTCACGTCCTGTATGTTCTGCGATATTCAGTTGTCAAATTTCCTTGTAAAAAATCCCTTGTCCGTATGGTATGTTTCCCTCAAAAAAACATCTACAGTTCCAGCTTATACGCCCCGTATTTTTTGAGGACACGTTTCAGGATTTCCTTATCCTCCCCCTCTGCCGCATCATACATTTTTTTGAGCTTCTCCTGTTCGTAGGGAGTGAGCGTATTGTTGTACGGCTTGTAACCCTCCATGATAAAAATTCCCCCGCCTGCCCCCGGCTTTGTGTATATGGGATAATATGTAAGAGCCGCAACATCATTTAATATCGTGCGCCTTGCAACGCCAAATTCCTGCGCCAGCTCCCTTGACGTAACATGACCGTTGACCACAAGGATACTGACAATCTCCAATCTGCGGTCTGCGGTGGTCATGCTGTTCCCTCCTTCCACTCAGCCCCGGCTATTATTGTAAATTCTAAATAGGTCAAAAACCTTCCTATTTACCAAAACTTTTTCAAAAATTTTTTTGTCAGACTGAACGGTAACGCCCGTATTGGTTTTGGGCAGACTGCCTGTGCAGCCTAAAACCCTCTTACTGTCCATACTGGTACAGCAAGCACTGCCCGTGTCCTGGCACGGGGCGAAATAGCAAGCACTGCCTGTGGACGTCCACAGGCACTTTTTTTACAGATTTTCCATAATGGAAATCTGTAAAAATTGCTTATAAGGGGAAAATCCCCCTAACCCCCTTGTGTTTCAAAATCTAAAAGACTTTGATATAAAAGAAAAGTGTACTACATGATATTTTTAACACAAATACAATGCACAATAACGAATAAAACACCCCCTTGTTAATGTTACCCTTTGCATTTATGTATTCATAATATTTTTTACTTTTTATTACCGAATTTATTCCGCATATTAGTTTGAAATATTTGTATCTGTCAAACAAAAAAGCACTAAGAAACACAAATATTTTACTGTCATCTCTCAGTGCTCATTTTCCAATATAATACTTGATTCAGCAAACATTTTTCATCCAGTTTAATCTTTTAATCTGCTATATTTTTCCATGCCACCATCTTTTTGAGTTTATCCAGTATATATATCAAATAGTTTTGTTATTGCATTTTCATCTATCCCTATCATTTTCAGATAAATTTGAAAATCCCTATAATTATCCGAAATTGTTTGGAAAGAAAGTTTCAGATAATCTTCCTGCGCCAAAAAGTATTTTTTCGTTTCTTGTATAATAGTATCATCAATATGCAATGACTGAAATTTTACAATCGTTTCCTCTATCCGTTTCTTTAAGTATCCGTTTGTTATCAGATAATCATTGATAATACAGTCCATATTAACACCCATACACCTTAAAAATAAGGCGGCGGCAAATCCTGTACGGTCTTTCCCTGCGGTACAATGGAACAAGACAGTATCTATTGGCTTATCACTTTCTAACAATATTTGAAAAAAATCATGGTAGGCTTTTAATGCGCTTTCTTCAAACACAAAATCCCGATATACTTCCTGCATTTGTTCTTTTTGTCTGAATAGCAGATCAATCAGACTGTTTTTATTGTGGAGCATATCTTTAATAAATTCCTCGTTGATTACGGGTATTCTTGTAGAAGAAAAAACAGGAAACAGGAAATATTCCGTGTCCGGCATTGGCTTATCCGGCTCGTTTTGTTGTTCTTCCAAGCCCCTGAAATCAATCACTTTATTAACTCCCAATGCTTGTAATGCAATCTGGTCTGTTTCGGATAAGTGATGTAAATGTGCAGAGCGGATAATTTTTCCATACTTTATATGCTTTCCGTTTCCTGCTTGGAAACCGCCTAAATCACGCATATTTCCAACACTCTGTAATTCTATAACATGGATATTATTTATCATATATTTTCCCTCGCTTTCTATCTGCTATAAAATGAAAAACAAAATAAAGAATACAAAGGTATGTAACGGCAACAAACCAACCACCCAAAATGTCTGTAAAATAATGCACTCTTAGATACATACGGCTAACTGCTATACAAAAAGGTAGCACACATAAAAAAACAGCGATACCGTTCCTTAAAACAGCATTTTTGATTTTTGGAACAAAGAAAGCAATTAAGGTAACTGAAAGTACAATGGAAATGGAGCTGTGTCCGCTTACGAAGCTGTACCCATCTGCAAATGTCAAATGATGAACACTAGGACGGGAGCGCATAACCATATTTTTAATAAATCCATTTATCAGATAAGTAAATAAAACCAAACTGCTGTATAACAGCATTTCTTTCTGAAAACGACTAATCAAAATCATCAGTATTAAAATTAGGGTAACGCCGCCAATTGTTCCAAAAAATGTAATAACATTCATTACCACTGTCATACATTCATTTGTGTGTTCCACCATAAACTGTAAAATCTTGGTATCAATTTTCTGCAGGAAAAGCAGGTTGTAATTTTTTGCAAGCAGGCATAACAGCACAAGAGAAACGATACCTAATACCAAAATACAAATATTTTTTGCATATCTGTTTTTATCTTTCATCTAACCGCTCCTTTCAAATGCTTTCAGATACTTTGTTCAACAATTCAATATCTTCTTGGGACAGCCTAAAACTTTGTGCTTTTATGTTGCTCTGTGCTTGTTCTAATTTTGTTGCGCCGGGGATAGCAAATACTAATTCGCCCTGGGAATAAATAAGCCAGTTTAACGATATTTGGGCGGGCGTTTTTTGGTATTTTTCTTCCAGTTTGTTTAAGGTATCAATTAACGGTCTTGTTCGTTCAATATTTTTCCGGCTGATACCAGAGTGAAAGCGGCGTAACAGACTGATGTTATCTGTTGCAGAGAGGTCATTGTGAAATCTTCCTGTCAGCATACCTTGTTGTAATGGAGAATATGCGATAATGGATATTCCTAATTCCTTTGCTGTTTCTATAACACCATTCTTTTCGGGCTTTCTGTGCAAAAGATTGTATTTGACTTGATTGGAAGCAAGTCTTAATCCATGTTCCCTAAGCAACTTGTCTGCTTTTCTCATTCCTTTTGCGGTAAAGTTGCTTATCCCGACATTTTTAATAATTCCTTTGTCAGCCAGTTCAGCCATATGCCGTATCTGTTCTTTCAAGGAAGATAGAGAGGTTGGCTGATGTATCTGATACAAGTCTATTACAGGCTTTTGCAAACAATCCAAACGCTGATTTATCGTCTTTGTAATTGTGTCTGCCGTCCGTAAAAGCGGAAACCATTTGTCTGCAATGTAAGGAATATCTGTCAATGCCTTTTCTGCTTCCAGTTGCTTCAAGGCTTGCCCGATCAGTGTTTCAGAAATTCCGTTTCCGTATATTTCCGCAGTATCAATCCAATTCATACCATTTGTCAGAGAATATTTCAAAATCTCATATACTGTTTTGTCTGTGACAGTATTCCATGTACCACCCTTGTTACTAAACTGCCATGTACCAACTCCTAATGGGGAAAGCATAATTTCCGATTGTCCTAAACGTCTTTTTATATTCATATCCAATGCTCCTTCCTAATAGATGATATGTCATCTATTAGATTTTGTCAACTGTAATATTGACAGAATATAGATAAAAATAGTAATATAAATGATATGTAATCTACATGAAAGGAGAACAAAATGGATAATGGTACAAGATTTCGTTATATTTTCAGGAGTGCCGAAAAAGAGGCAATGAAAAAATTCGGTGCTACCCTTAGTTCCTTAAATGTAACACCCAATCAGAGTGAAGTATTGCTTGTATTATATGAGAATGAACCTGTTTCATTGAAAGAGTTGGGAGAATTGCTGATATGTGAACAAAAAAGCCCTAGCCGTTTAGTGCAAGGGCTTGTGGAAAAAGGGCTGATATATAAAGGAACATCACAATCAGACGCCCGATATTCTGTCCTTTATTTGACAAAAGAAGGAAAAGAGATAGTCCCTAAAATCATTGAAAAGGAAAACGAATTTGATAAAGAGTTGGCGCAGTTTTTGGAAAAGAATATAGGGCTTGAACAAATGATGTCTATCCTAAAAGAATATTTAAAGGGAACAAACAGTGAAAAGAAATTGAAAATGCGCTCTATTTGGGAATAACTGTCCGTTTCATTTCCTATTTTTTTGAATATAAGCTATATTAAACGGATTTTACAGTATTCCGAAAATCGGAACTCTTGAAGTTTATCTTCTTTACCTCAAGAATTCCGATAATCGGAGTTCTTGAGGTATGATTTTTGAACTTCTGGACTTCCGAAAACCGGAATGTAACTATACTGATATTAACTATACTGAATATAGTCATACTGAATCAATCATATCAATCCTATCCTAAATCCTTCCCTTGCATCGTGGAAATGTGCATAACAGGCTATGGAGTCATGGATAACTCCGTTCACAGCATATGGAAAAGCAAAGTACAGCTTTCCCACATCCTGCAAACAAAGTTACCCACAACTCCATAAACAGCCAGTTATACGACATTTCCACAAATCCAAACTTTTGAGAAATCCAAACTTTCTGCCAGAAAGGCTGTAAAAAGGACATTTACGGGCAAAAAAGTTTGGATTTCGTTTTGTTCCTGCCTCCAGAACTATTATGATTAAACCTGGAGGTGAACAACATATGATGTTTGAAAAAAACAAAGAAATTTATTCTGATTTGTTTCAGCGCATGGAAAGCTGTGGTTATTCCCAAGATCATATCGCAAGAATCAAAACGGAAATCAACTGGCTTATCCGCAACCAGCAAAGCGAAGGAATCCAGTCATACGGAGAAGCCTGCCGCATACGCGAAAGACGCACGGAGTCTGTCAGAATGCGCAAATGTTACGGGACAGTGTATGCAATACTTGAAGATTATGATCTTCATGGCTTATTTCCTGACGAAAGGAGCAGCAGGGAACCGTCAGGACGCTGTTCTTCTTATTCGCAGCTCAACCCATTCTATAAAGAGATAATAGATATTTATGGGGAATACGGCAGAAGGCGGGGGCTGAAGGAAAGCACCATACATAATGTATCTTTCAGCTGTTCCAGTTTTTTTCTGTCCATGCAGAAGCATGGGAAAAATACACTGGAGGATATAAGCGAGGAGGATGTCATGTCCTTTTTCTTCAGGGGAAACGGGAATGAACCTTTGAGCGGCGGATATAAAGACACCATTTCATCCGTGCTGAAAGCAGACCTTGGCATACATACGGACTCTGCAAGACGGGTTTTGGCATATTTCCCCACGATACGCCAGCGGAGAAAAAATATACAGTACCTAAAACCGGAGGAGGCTGACGCCATCCATGATGCACTTGGTTGCGGAGGTGCTGGACTTTCACTGCGTGACAGGGCAATCGGACAGCTTCTTTTCTTTACCGGAATCAGGGGCTGCGACATCGCCCATATGGAGCTCACAGACATTGACTGGGAAAAGGATGAAATAGGGCTTATACAGCAAAAGACCGGTTCCATCCTGACACTGCCGCTGACTGCTACAGTTGGCAATGCCATATATGACTATATCACGATGGAACGCCCGCACTCTGCAGACACACATATATTTTTAAGCACGGCAAAAATACACGGCCCGTTATCCGAGGGAAGCATTGGGAAAATCGCTTCCAGAATCTACGAAGCCGCAACCGTCAGACAAAACAGCGGAGACCGCAGGGGAACCCATCTGTTCCGCCACCATGTGGCATCAACGCTGGCAGGGAATGGAATCGCACAGCCCGTGATCAGCGAAACATTAGGACATACCGCCCCTGCTTCTTTGGACTGCTACCTGTCCGCAGACATGGCACATCTCAGGAAATGCGCACTCAGTATTGAGTGTTTCCCTGTCGGGAAGGAGGTGTTCCAGATATGAGCGTTTACCGTTCTGGATTTGCCGAAGATGTGGCGGCATTTGTGGACTGCCGGAAAAAGTCCGGTGCGTGGAATGAAACGGTTTTCGGGCAGAATATAAGGCTGTTTGACCGTTTCTGTGCCGACTCCTATCCCGGTGAGAAACTAAATCAGGAAATGGTGGATTCATGGTGTTCCCGGAGAAGCACGGAACTTTGTAAGACCTGTTATACCAGGGGGCTGGTTGTCCGTGCATTCGTAAACCACCTCAGGGAGCGCGGAAAAACAGATGTCATCCCGCCTGTCCTGCCGAAACAGGAAAAAGAAAGGCGCATGCCCCATGCATTCAGTTTTGATGAACTGCAGCGGTTCTTCCATGAGTGTGACAGGATCCCCCTGTGCTGCGGCATTTCTGCACGCGCTGCAAAAATGAGGAAGATCACGTGCCCTGTATTCTTCCGGCTTCTCTACAGCAGCGGGATACGGACAACAGAGGCAAGGTTTCTCAAGCGCAGCAACGCAGACCTCATAAGCGGCGTGCTGGACATCCGGAAATCAAAAGGGCATGACCAGCACTATGTGGCGCTTCATGAAAGCATGACCGCCCTGCTGAAAAGATACGATGAAGCGGCAGACAGCCTGCAGCCGGGAAGGACATATTTCTTTGAGTCTCCCACGGGGGAATGCTACTCCAGGGCATGGGTAACATATAACTTTTCTATCCTTTGGAAAAAGGCAAATGGCAGGACGGGCAGGACTATCCCCTATGACCTGAGACACAACTATGCCATTGAAAACATTAACGGCTGGGACTGCGATGCGTATGAGTTCAACGACAGGCTCCATTACCTTGCAAGGTCTATGGGGCACCGTACAATGGAATCCACCCTGTATTATTATTCACTTGTGCCGGGGCTGGCAGACACAATCAGGGAAAAAACGGAGGACGGCTTCAACAGCATCGTTCCGGAATCGGAGGCGGCATATGAAGAATAAAAAGGAAGCTGCCATCATGGCAGGTTATGTTTCGGAGTTTCTGCACAGCTATGCCCCGCAGTTCCTCACAAGCAGCCGCCATACCCTGAAATCCTATAAAGACACCCTGACGCTTTACATTGTTTTTCTTGAAGAAAAAGGAGTGACACCCGACAGCCTTGGAATTAAATGTTTCGGGAGGAAATTTATAGAGGACTGGATTGTGTGGCTGAAGGATGTGCGGGGATGTGCCCCGGAAACATGCAACATAAGGCTCGGCTCCCTGCGCACATTCCTTGAATTTCTTAGTGGGAAGGATATCAGTTTCTTATACATCTATCAGGAGTCAAAACTTATTAAGCGGCAGAAATGCCAGAAAAAGAAGGTGGAAGGACTTTCAAGGGCAGCTGTTGCGGCGATACTTAACGAACCTGACCCGACAACCCGTACAGGCAAAAGGGATCTTGCTTTCCTGACGGTTTTGTACGCAACTGCCGGAAGGCTGGATGAGATTCTTTCGATAAAGATCTGCCACATATACCTCGACACCAAAAACCCCTACATTAACCTGCTTGGGAAAGGCAGCAAAACACGGACTGCATATCTGCTTCCAAGGGCGGCGGCACATATTAAGGCCTATCTGAAGGTATTTCATGGTGAAAAGCCTGATCCGGAATCCTACCTGTTTTATTCCCGCGTTGGCGGGAAACATGAAAAGCTTACAGAACCGGCGGTTGATAAGCGCATTAAAAAATACGCTGCATCTGCCCATGAAAAATGCGGGGATGTGCCGCTTGATGTCCATGCCCACCGATTCCGCCATGCAAAAGCCACACACTGGCTGGAAGATGGCATGAATGTGGCACAGATCAGTTTTCTTCTTGGGCATGAGAGCGTAGACACGACAATGCGGTATCTGGATATAACAACGGAAGATAAAAGAGAAGCGTTGGCTACCCTGGAAAATGAACAGGAAAAGACAGTTTCTAAAAAATGGAAAAATGATGATGGCACACTGGCAGGATTCTGTGGCTTAAAATGATATAACTGTCAAAACGAAATCCAAACTTTTTTGCCCGTAAATGTCCTTTTTACAGCCTTTCTGGCAGAAAGTTTGGATTTCTTAAAAGTTTGGATTTGTGGGAATGTGTATAACTGGCTGTCTTTTGGAATTGTGGGTAACTCTGTTTGC
>CAQBGY010000126.1 GCA_948759685.1 uncultured Eubacterium sp. | reverse complement strand
GTAAATCTGTATAAGAAATATACCTACCTGAAATCAAAAGAGTTAGAAGAATTACCTCGTTTTGGGGTAATGAGTTGGTAACCGTTCCAATTGCCGTAGTCTGCATCGCTTTGCTTGTTCGGGTAACTCTTACGGATGCAAAAGTACGAAAAATATTCCGACTGGAATAATCATTCCCAATATTCTTTCAGCTGATTGGCATCCACTCTTATGCCGTTTGAGGCTTAAAGCAAATTGCAAACAAGGAAGCCACGGTAAAAGCAACTCTTATCCATAACAAATGAATGCATTGCATTTCCTCAGAGGTTTAGGTTGTCATGCGGGAAGCTATGTGTCAGTCGGTTAAAACCTTCAGCATGAATATACTGGTTGCCGTATGCCCGGAATCTCCGAGTTGACCATCCAACAGCTGAAATCCCCGTTCCTTATACATATCAATGGCTTTACCAAACGAAGGGAATGTTTCTATATACAGGCTGGTATAGCCCGCTCCCTTTGCACGGCGGACAATCAAATCAAGAATCATGCCTCCCAATCCTTTTCCTCGGACAGCAGGCGATAAATAATACTTGACTATTTCAGCACACTTGCCGGGCAAGCCTTTGGTGGGATAGAAGCCACAGCCTCCTTGAATCTCTCCGCCGTAATCAATCACCCAATATTCTGCATTTACATTTTCAACCGACTGACTGATGCAGTCCGTGACAGGGTCATCATACACCGTGCCTGTATGCGACACACCAAATTCATCAATAACACATCGTATCAGACGAGCCATTTGAGCATTATCCGTTTCCTTGATTGGACGGATGATAAAACCATCTTTTGTCTCCATATTGTTATCAGTTTATTTCCTATTCCTACAAAGATTCTCTTTGTTTTCGGGCAATGAATCTGTAGCCATTCCATTTACCGTGGTCTGCATTACTATATTCAGGCTGAATATTTGACATCCACACTTATGCTGTTTTAGAGTTGAAGCAATTAACAAGCAAGGAGGCTACGGTAAAAGCGATTCCTACTCCTGCCACACCCGTCCATCCACAATGTTGCCAAAACAGACCTGAAACGAATGTTCCGGCAGAACCGCCCAAGAAGTAAATGGTCATATAAACGGTATTGACCCGGTTGATGGCGGATGCGTCAAGAGCGACCACGCTGGTTTGGTTGGACAAGTGGATGCATTGCATTCCTGCATCAATTAAAAGAATGGCGATTATCATCCACAAGTAGCTGTCATTTCCCCAAAATGCCAACAACCATGCAGCCAAGATAACGCATCCTCCGACGATGGAGAAGAATCTTGCGCCGTATTTTTGGATATATCCGCTAATGAATACAACCGTAGATGCACCTGCCAATCCGCACAAACCGAGTGCTCCGATAATATCGTCACTCGCGAAGAAAGGCTCTTGCTTCATTCGGAAAGCAAGGCAACTCCACAAAGCGAAGAACGAGCCATAAGCCAATGCCGCTCTCAACGAAGCGATACGCAGGTACGGGTATTGGAAGAGCAGGCGCAACAAAGATTTCATCAGCCCTGCATAGCTTTCTTGAGAACGGGCAGACAGCACGGGCAGCATCTTGTGAATCATCAGAAAACATCCGAGCATAAACACGCAAGCCACGAAATAGACGGAACGCCATCCCCACACATCAGCAAGAAAGCCACTGAACACCCGCGAGCCGAGAATGCCTATGAGCAAGCAGGATTGTATAATGCCCACATTGCGCACCTTGTGTGCAGGTGCCGAATGGAAAGACACTAACGGGATGAAGAACTGTGGCATGACCGAAGATGCTCCGGCAAGCAAGGATGCGCCCCACACCCAATAGATGTTCGGGGCAAGGGCTATGGCAAGCAATGCGCACGATGAAACGATATAATTGGTCAATATCAGTTTCTTTCGTGAAACTAAGTCACCAAGCGGAATGACAAATACAAGCCCGGCCACATAACCTATTTGGGTCAATGTCGCCACCATACTGGCGGAAAAGTCATTGACCGCGAAATCCTTTGCCATGCTGCCCAACAAAGGTTGGTTGTAGTAGCAGTTGGCAACGGAAAGCCCCGTAGCGACTGCCATCAGAGCCAACAGAGGGGTCGGAATGCCTTGGTTCTCCCTCAATTCATACTTCATCTGGTGCCTCCTTTCAATATGACACGACTTTCAACCCTATCAACGACGCGATGAGCGTGAACAGGAAGAAAAGCCGGATGGGAGTGGCAGGCTCCTTGAATACGAATATTCCAATCAAGACCGTGCCTACAGCCCCGATGCCCGTCCAAATGGCGTATGCCGTTCCTAAAGGCAAAGTCTGCACAGCTTTGGCAAGCAAAGCCATACTCAACACGGTAGATGCCAAGAAACCGCTCCCCCACAAATAAAATTCAAGTCCTGATGCCGCTTTCGTTTTACCCAAGCAGAATGTGAGGCTCACTTCAAACAATCCTGCCAACAATAAGATAATCCAATTCATACCTATGAAATATTAAATTCGGGTACAAAAGTAAACAAGTAATTCCTAACCGCTTTTTGCATTTGGTAAAAACAGATTTTTCATTTGACAAAAAAATAGCTGTTTATTCTCGTTTCCGTGTCTATTTTATAATTTTGCATACCGAAAACGGCAATGGATTATGGATATAAAGGAAATCATCAACCAAAGATATGCCATGCCGGACGCATCTTTGGACAGGTTGCGGCAATGCCTGACGGAAGTTTCCTATCCCAAAGGCTTCCGTGTGTTGGAAAGCGGCAAGGTGGAGAAAAACATCTTTTTCATCAAGCAAGGCATTGTCCGTGCCTATACTTCGGTGGACGGGAAGGAAATCACTTTTTGGGTCGGCAAGGAAGGGGCAACCCTTGTTTCTATGAAAGGCTATGTCAATGATGAGCCGGGTTATGAAATGATGGAACTGATGGAAGATTCAGTTTTGTATGTATTGGAAAGGAAAAAGCTGAAAGTGCTGTTTTCGGAAGACTTGCACATTGCCAATTGGGGGCGGCGCTATGCGGAGATGGAGCTGCTTGCCACTGAAGAACGGCTGATTTCCATGTTGTCCGCCATCGCCTCTGAACGTTATAAGGAGTTGTTGGAGAAAGAACCTGATTTGTTACAGCGATTGCCGTTGGGAAGCATCGCCACCTATTTAGGTATCACGCAAGCGAGTCTGAGCAGGATTAGAGCACAAATAAAGTGACGTTTCAACCAACCAACGGGAGGGTAGCAAGCGGTTTTGGGCAGACCAAAACACAAACTTGCTACCCTCCCGTTGGCTTTGTTTACAATCCCAAGCCTTTGTCTTTTCTCTGCGGTGTAACCGTCTTGCGAATGGATGAAAACAGCCTGTCGAACTGCTCCTTGAACCACTCGCCAATCAGTTGTCCATTAATGGCAAGTACAAGTTTCGATTTGTCTGTCGGGTCTTTCACCACTTGGAAGCCAGCCCTTTCGGTTGTAAACCTCCGTCTGTGTTCCTCCGAGTAGAGTTCGCCCTCGTAAAACAGCGGCTTGCCGCTGATGAGCGTGGCGGTCTGTCTTTCGGTGAAGCCGACTTTGAGGCAGAACTTCTCCATGTACACCAACTCTTGGAACAGCGGAAACCATTTTTTGGCTTTTCGGATAATGGATTTCAGGAATGACACTTCCTTTTGGTGTTCCGCTTCCTTGTCCGCCATCTCCCTGCGGTGCTGGGCTTGCAGTTCTATAAGCTGGCGGCTGTGTTCCTCCTGCTGCCGCTGCATTTGCTGTTGCAGCAACTCGATGCTCTCATCACGAGCGGCAACCTCGCCTTGCAGGGTGCGGTTGTCGGCTTCAAGCTCTTTCAATTTGCCACTTCCCAAAAGAGAACCGACCTTTGCCACGAGTGCCGCTTTCGCCTCTGTCTTGGCGGCTTCCAGCTTCTCCGATTTGATTTCTTTCCGTACTTCGTCAAGCTGCCATTCCGCCTGCCGCTGCTCGGTCTGTAACTGCCGCACGTTGGCTTCAAGTTCTCCCGTCTGCCGTTTCAGGTCACGGTAGTATTGGGCGGTGGTCGTGTGCCGTGCCTCCGAACCACGGATGCCACGCTGCAAGCCGTATTTCGCCATTGCTGCGGCGTAGCTGTCATGGTAGGCGACAAGCCTTTCACGGGTCAAGAGGTCATCGGCACACAGGCGCACGGCGTTGGCTTTCTTGCGGTAGGTGCGTTTGCCCTCTGTCTGCTTCCGCTTAGCTTTCCTGCGCTCGCCCGTCACTATCGGTACGACCGTTGCGTGGATGTGCGGCGTGTGTTCGTCCATGTGCAGCACCGCCGATACGGTGTTCTCCCTGCCGAACGTGCGGTGCAGCCATTGCAGGTTGTCATAGCACCATTCGCCAAGCCTGCCCTCGTCCTGCATTCTCGCCATATCCTCGTGCGTACCCGAAAGCACGATGCGGATTGCCCGTACTTGGTCAGGCGTTATCTTCCTCTTGATGCCAGCCGTGCGGATGCGGTGGCTTATCGCTCCGGTGCGGTCTGACACGCCGTCGGGGAACTCCACCAGCTCACGGTTGAGGTGGGTGCGTGTCAGGTCTGCGTTCTTGGGCGTGGTCTTGCGTTCGATGTGGTCGGATGCGCCCGTGTCAGCCGACCCTTTCGCCTTGTTGATTTGGATGCTGATATATCCCATGTTCGTTTCTTGTTTTTGAGGTTATACAAACTTGTTTGTCGGTGTCCGCCTGCCTGCGGTCATTGCCGCACGGAACAAACGGGGTGTCCAGAGGGGTGCAACCCCGCTGGCTCATTGGGGCGTTTTTAGCATTAGCGTCAGCGGTGCGTGAAGAAAACGCCCTAATGAGCTATGGCTTTTTGTTTCCCAAAAGCCTGCGGCGGTGTCGGTGGTGATGTCGGCGGACATTGGTTCCCCTTTTCTTTTTGCCAGCCTTGCATGATATTCCGTGCCATTGTGCCGGCATGATTGCCTGTCGGCACACGGGCATACAGGCAGGGATGGTGCTGCCGTTTCCACAGCGGACTTGATGAGGGGTGAAAATCCGATGAATTGATGATTATGTAGTCTAATATGTTGATAGCAAATAAAATAACCTTTCATCAGCGTCTCATCAAACGGCTCGCCAAAAGAAAAGTGATGTACGGGGGTGCATCTGCTTTCTCTTTTCATCAGCCATTTTCTTTTGTTGAGTGCTTGATGAGGATGTAAACCGCTGTTATTCTTTATGTTTATATATACTTTCATCGTTTCATCAAAATATCAGAGTGTTTCCAACTGTTCCTTGCTCACTGTGTAGTAGCGTCCAATCCTTCTGACGGGTGAGTAGCGGCATTCGCGGTTGTAGTCGTACTGGTAGGTGGTGTAGGAAAGCGAGTTGGATGCAGGAGCCAGTTTCCAGCATTCCTGCACCACTTTCCGAACCTGCGACTTCTCCACCTTGACTTGCGAGCAGACAAGCAACGGAACAATATCATTGAGGCAAAAAGAAACAGACCCGACACCCACGCTTGCCATGATGTCAAGCAACAGTTCCGCCATTTCTATCTCCAAACGGTTACGGTTGCTTCGGATAATCTTCCGCAGGGCATCCGTTTCCAGCCGCTTCGGGTTGAACCACATACGACTTTCCTTTTCGGTAGAGAGTGTACGGTTGCATAGGAAGTGCAAGAAAGCGGGGATTTCCGCTTTCAGCTTTTGCAGGAAGTCGGTATCGTCACTCCGTAACGGCACAATCTTCCGCACCCAATAGCGTGTCTCCCCTGCGTCAATGATGACGGGCAGGTGCTCGTTGTTGGAGCAAAGCACGAACTTGGCGAAGAAGCCTATCTCGTCACGGTCTTTGCCTTTCGCCTCCACCTTGTAGGAAAGCGTGGTGCTTAGGTTCTTCAACCTTTCGCTGTCCTCACGGCGGTTGAGCAGCACCTCGTCCACCATGATGAGCAGCTTGCCAGCCCAATCGGAATTGAACTGGCTGCGGAAGTCCTCGTTGGTGTTGAAGGTCACGTTGTTTTGGAAGATAGCCTTTAAGAAATTCAAAAACGTGCTTTTGCCCGTATTCCTTTCTTCGGACACAAGCAGAAGGATGGGCAGCTTCTGAACGGGGTACAGATACAGCAGTTGCAGATAGTCCATGCCCAACTCGTACTGTTCGCCGAAGATGTGTTCCACCAACGAACGGATGCAGGGGAAATCCCCTTGTTTGGGAACATGGCTTATCGGCTCGTAAAGGTTGAGGAACTTGCCGACTATGGGCTGGTAGCCCACATGGTCGGGTACGGTGCAGAAGCCGTCATACTTGGGGACGCTCGCCATGTAGTCCTTGCCGTAGTCCTGCCGCAGGGTCTCGGAGTTCCATGCGATGCGTTTCCTCACATATCCGCCGTCAATTCGGGGTTGGTCCACAATCTTGTAGAGCGTGGTGCCTACTCGGATGAATTCTTCTTTTTTCTCCATGTTTTCAATAATGTTTTAGTGCCGCCAACGTATTGTCGGCAAGCGGGTTGAACATGGTTGCAAAGCTACGGCAGGACGATTAAAGCCTTGATACGTAAAACGATGCAGAACGGCGCAAAAGAAACCGACGGATAAGAAAATGCGGAGGAACGGATAATGTCGGCCATCAAAAGGCGAAAAGAAAAAGCCCGAAGGAGTGGAAAACGGTACTTCTTCGGGCAAAGGGATTGTGTGAATGCACGGGCGTATTGACACGCAACCGCACCCGCTAACACTTACACGATATGCTGTTGCCTAACGAAAGCCAAAGCATTTGTCTGTCTTTTCGCAAGCACAGCCTTTCCAATAGGGCATTGCGCACCCTTGCAGCATTGGGCGTATTGATACGGAAAGCAAGTGCCACGACCATTGGTAGGGCATAGACTTCCGCATAATAGCCGTTGGGCAGCCTGATACGCCTTTCCACCTCGCAAGGCTTCAACACACCGCTTTTGTACACGGATCGGACGGCGGCACGGAGTGTCGGGGCGATAACATCGAACAGCCTAACCAACTCCATTTCGCTCATCCACACGCTGGCGGCATCGGACGGCACGGCAACCCTGCCGCACCCGTCCATCGTGATTGTTGTCCGTTTCATGTCCCTGCCACTTTGATGTTACCGAAAGTCTGGTTCAGTTGGTTACCGAATGCCGTCAAATCGTCACCCAGCTTCTGCGTGGTTATTTTTGCGTAAATCTGTGTGGTCTTGATGTTTGTGTGACCTAAAACACGGCTCACGCTCTCAATCGGCATGCCTTTGCTGAGGGCTAATGTGCCAAACGTGTGCCGGGTGCAATGAAAGCTGATTTGCTTGTTTATGCCACACTCGCTGATGACTTTTTTCAGCTTCTTGCAAACATTCCAATAGTTGATTTCGCCGAAAACTGAATTGTCCTTTTGAAACGGTCTGTACTTCCCAATTATCTGCAACGGAATGTCCAGCAGCTTCACTTGGAACGGTACGCCCGTCTTGTGCCGCTTGGAGATAATCCACTTCTCACCGTTCACATCCATAATCTCGTCCGTGGTCAGTTCCCTGATGTCTGCGAAGCTGAGTGCGGTGAAGCAGGCAAAGACAAACAGGTCTCGGGTGAAAGCAAGCGTGGCATCGGAAAACTCATGCTCGATAAGTTGCCGGATTTCCCCCTCCGTAAGATACTCCCGTTCCTTCACGTTGGGCGTGATGCGGAATTGCGCAAACGGGTTTCTCGGTATCAGACCGTTGTAATGCGCCCGTGAAACGACCGTCTTGACCCACATGCAAGCCAGCCACACGGAAGCGTTTTTCAACCCTTGCTCCGTAGTGAGGAATACGGAGAACTCCTTGATGAAGTCGGGAGTAAGTTCCAGCATGGACATGTCGTTGCGCTTATAAAACGACTTGATGAATGCCGCCACATAGTTCCTTGAACGTACCATCACTCGGTAAGACCCCATGCAGCGGTCTTTGCCGACACGTTTCAGGAACTTGGCGTTCTCCTTGTCAAATGCGCCGAGTATCGTTTCATACTCGCAGCCGATGCCCTGATAGGCGTTGCGCACCATTTCCGCCGTGACATACGCCTCACGGTCGGATATGCGCTGGTAGTGCTTGATGATTTGCGCCTTGATGTTGTCGAGCGCAAGGTTCGTTTCCCTTGCCTCCACGCTTTTGCCTTTGGCACGGTTGCCCTTTGCGTCCCAAAGCTCCTTTGCGATGCTCCGCTTGCAACTGAACTGCGCCACCGTCCCGTTGATTGTAACCCGTCCCATGATGGGGACAATTCCGTTCTTCTCCTTGCTGCCGTTCGCATAGAACAGCACGTGAAATGTGCTCCTTGTCATACTCGCCTTTTTTTGGTACAAAACTATAAATCAACAAGTTAAACCTTGACAAGCAAACCTACGCAGAACGCAGCAAACGGGACGGATAGTGTTAAATCTGCACTTTTGACGGGTAACGAATAGGAAACCGTTCTCTTTCTCCAATCCGCTTTGAAACGGTTTTCAGACCTCTGCCCAACTTCCGTGATTTTCTCCTAACTGCTTAAATCTCAATTTCTATTGCGTTAATCTGCTGATTTTCTTCGATTATTCCAGCGATATT
>CAQBGY010000125.1:3388-8684 GCA_948759685.1 uncultured Eubacterium sp. | reverse complement strand
TCTACCCGAAAGGATGATTTTTTAATGATTAGCTGCAAGAGCAATTCCGTACACTTTGGATTATCTTCAAAGCAGTTGACCATTAACACATCATCCATCAATCGTAGGTGTTCGATTTGCTGTAGGATGTCATTATGGACGATACTGGTTTCGGTAATATCCATACCACCACGGCCCTTTCAAAACAAACTGTAGCATATAGTGCGGGTTGAGTCAAATATTTCTTTTTATCATAGTTGCAATCTGCATCGTGCTATCCTCCTCGATAGTTAAAAACAGCACTCAGGGCGGACTTGTTTTGGCGTCCCTGATGAATAGTTGGCTTGGATATTCTGCCCTCCCATCTCGCTGATGATTTGCACAATAGCTTTCACCTCTTTTCGTGATAAAGTAAACCGCCTTATGCCATCTATGGCACAAAGCGGTTCCTGGGTATCATGAGAATAATATATCGCTGAGGATATGGCTCATACGGAAGATTGATAATGGTTCCCAAGTCAACTTTGAAATATACGCCAGCCGCAGGATTGATGCTACCGAGGGAAAGCCCTGATAAATGTATTGCTAATCGACATACAATATGATAGAATAAAATTGAAAGGTGGGATTGTCGATGGCAACAAAGACGGCGAATGTTCTGGCCCGGGTAGAGCCTGACGTGAAAGAACAAGCTGAGGCGATTATGGCGAAGCTGGGTATTCCTGCCTCAACCGTTATCAATATGCTCTATAAGCAGATCATTATGACCCAAAGCATCCCCTTCCCGCTGTCACTCCCACAGGCCCCCATAGCCCGTGATGAAATGGACACAGCAACCTTTGACGCTATGATGGAGGCGGGCTTGGCTCAGGCCAAAACTGGACAGGGCCTTTCTTTGGACGAGGCGACAAAGCAACTTGCGAAATAGGTTGTTGTATGATAGAATAACGTATATTCTGTCATAGGGGAGGGTAAACGATGCTTCAAAATACAATATGCAAGAGTGAAGTGGTTGATTTGTCCTCCGCTCCTTGGACGATGCAGGAATTTTTCGCTGGTAGCGGCCTTGTCGCTTATGGTCTGAAAGGAATGTTTGCGCCAGTTTGGGCCAATGACATAAGCGAGCAAAAAGCGGCTGTTTATGAAGCTAATTTTGGAAATGAATACTTTGAACTGGGAGATATTAAGGATGTTAAAGGTGCATCCCTTCCAGTAGCACATCTCTCCTGGGCTAGTTTTCCATGCCAGGACTTATCTCTGGCGGGTTCCTTGGGCGGCATCCATGCGTCGAGAAGTGGGCTGGTATGGGAGTGGCTACGCATCTTAGATGAAATGAGCGATAAACCTAAAATCCTACTGTTAGAGAATGTATCGGGGCTATTATCCACAGGCGGAGGGAATAACTACCGCACACTTCATATGGCTCTTGTTGACCGGGGGTATCGTTGCGGGGCTATTGTTTTGAACGCCTCCTATTTTGTGCCGCAGTCCAGGCCGAGAGTTTTTATTATCGCTGTGCAGCGTGATTGCAGGATTCCGAACGAGTTGGTCGGAAACGGCCCGTGCTGGCTCCACAACAAGGCGGCATCTGACTTGGGCCGTTCCTTACCAGATTGGATATGGTGGAAAACTGAGCGGCCTCCCCATCGGCAAAAATACTTAAAGGACATCATAGAAGATGTTCCTTTTGACAAAGACCATGTTTTGAAGCTGATCCCAACTCGACACAAAGAAAAGCTGGACAAGCATGAAATAGTCTATGCAACAGGGTATCGTAGAACCCGGCATGGAGAGCAGCAGCTTGAATTACGTTTTGACGGAATAGCTGGTTGCCTTCGGACGCCAGAAGGCGGGAGCAGCAAGCAGTACCTAGTTGTTAAAAAAGGCGGTGAAACCCATGCCAGACTTTTGACCGTCCGAGAGGCAGCCAGATTGATGGGAGCGCCAGACAGCTTTCTTCTTCCTGGTAGCTATAACGACGGCTACAAAGCGATGGGCGATGCAGTTGCAATGCCTGTTGCCCGGTTCCTTGGAGAACAATTCCTAACAAAGATTGCGGAGGCCGTGTATAATGATTAGCAGCGAAGAAAGATTGAAAGCCTTTCAAACAGAGAACAATATCGTTACAAAAGGCCCACTGTCCGTTGTGATTCAGTTTACACGTTTAGTACGGGACAAATCTTTTCCGCTCGACCCTAATGATTTCAAGACCAGCCAAGAGGGACAGGTTGCAGGACTTGGCGGTGGGCGGCTGAAAAAGATTCTGAAAGAGCATGGTATTACTCAGCTTTTATCATCGGAAGGTGGTAGGACTAGCCGTGGCAGCATGGGCCTAATGATAAAGTATGTGGATTTTCTAAATGCTTGGAACCAGGAAACTACGGTTGATTTTGATGTAGTCGAAAAATTTTGGGCAGAGCAAATCCGGGAGTATTTCAGGAACCAGCCATTTGTCTTAACTGCGGATACATCTAAAACGATTGGCGCTAATCTGGATGAACTATTTGAGCAAGCACGCAAGCGGCAGAAGCAAAATCCAGGAACGCAGTATCTTGGAACGGTCTTACAACATTTGGTGGCAGCCAAACTCTGCTTGATTTTGCCAGAAGGCTCGTTTGAAATACACGGTGCTTCTGTTGCGGACGGCCCGACTGATCGTAGCGGGGATTTCGTTATCAATAACACAGTCATTCACTGCACAACAATGCCAGGGGCCTTATTGATTGAGAAATGCAGTGCCAATCTCCGTAGCGGCTATCATCCGGTTATCATCACTATTTTTGATCGGGTACATACGGCGTTAAATCTGGCGGAAGATGCCGGACTGGCTGGGCGTGTTGAGGTTTGGGACATACAACAGTTTTTATCCGCTAATGTATACGAACACAGCCTGTTTGACGAGGCAAAACGAAACTCTACACTTTCGGATATTATCAGCCGTTATAACAACATTGTGCTGGAAACAGAAAGCAATCCAAGCCTTCGTATTGAGTTCGAGGCAAGATAAGGGATATGGCAGATGTTTTTGACGCAGAGAAACGCTCCGATATTATGCGGCGGGTGAAGTCGAAGAAGAATAAGTCCACGGAGCTTCGATTGATTGAGATATTTAAGCAATACAATATTACCGGATGGCGCAGAAACTACCCTGTCAAGGGACACCCTGATTTTGTATTTCCTAAGAAAAAGATAGCGGTTTTTGTAGATGGGTGTTTTTGGCATGGACATGACTGCCGGAATACTCGACCAGCAGATCATCAGGACTACTGGCAAAAGAAGCGGGAGCGAAATATAAAGCACGATCAGGAAGTAACCGCTATGTTTGAAGCCAGAGGATGGATTGTTTTGCGGATTTGGGAGTGTGAGTTAAAACAAAAGAATCGAAGTATTTTATTAGAAAGATTTCAAATAAAGCCGAAATCGGCTTTATCTGAATAATGCCGAGAAAAAAGAAATGCCGATATAATTTTAGAAAAGCCTCAAATGATTGAAGGCATCTAAAAAATATCGGCATTACCTGTTATACTAGGAGTACCAAATATAACAGGGGGTGCAAATCTTGCAAAAGATTGAAGAAGCAGTAAGCGGCGTACTGGATGCATTGCATGGGCAGGGACTTAAGGAGTCCAGCATACGACAAATCAGTTGGAGTGTCTACCGTCCCATCATCAATTGGCATTATGAGCATGGCACGGAGTTCTATTCAGGTGAACTCCTGGAAAGTCTATGTGAACGACAGCGAGCAAGGTACGAAGATGGTGAAATCTGCAGAAAGTTTTATCGCTCATTTGTAACCGCTTCATTCCGTATCCATTCTTATGTCATCACAGGTGAAGTGGATTTTTCCATAGTGAAAGATGCGCGGCGGTATAGGCCAAACGAATCTTACCAGGAACTCACCGAAGCAATTTTGCGAAGTACAGATCTAACAGATAGGCATAAAAAGAGGTTATCGGTTCCGATACGTCATTTTTTCTGCTTCATACAAGGGCGAAATAAAGGTAGTACCCAGGTAGGCGACAGAGATTTTATTGACTTCATTTATGAAGCCGCAAAGACAAACAAGAACAATATGACCGTTGTCATGCGAGCTTTAAGAATTACGGCAACATATTTGAATAATCACCAGTTAGCCAATATCAAAACTGACCTGGGTGTTTTCCGTCCTCAAACAGCCCCAATCCATTTAATTCGCCCCTATACACAGCATGAGATCAATTTGGTTCTGACAGTAATTGATTCAAATTCAAAAACTCCTCTCCGTGACCGGGCAATCATTTTGCTGGCATTCAATTCCGGCCTTCGCTGCGTTGATATTCGGAATCTGAAGTTGCTGGATATTGACTGGGAAAGGCAGGAATTGCGAATTGTACAGAAGAAAACCGGGAAACCCCTTGCCGCTCCACTTAACGGAAAGACTCTCAACGCTATTGCTGACTATATTTTGAATGAACGTCCCAAATGTGGAGACAATCATGTGTTTATCCGAGCTTACCCGGCATATACAGGTATCGCAAGTACAAGCCCGTTAGATTACATGATTGACAAATACTGTCGGTTAGCAGGTGTTGAAAAGAAGCCCTATCGTGCATTTCACAGTTTACGACGTGCTTTTGGGACAGAACTTGCAGAGGCGGAGGTTCCTGTCACATCCATTTCACAGATGCTTGGGCATAGGGATATGTCATCTGGAAAAGCCTATCTTAGCTTTAATAGGACGCAAACCGCGCTGTGCTCCGCAGACTTTTCTGAGGTTCCCATCTCGAAAGGTATTTACGCAGATGTTCAATTTCCGTCATGCTGCACTATTGAGGAAGGCGGTGATGAAGTTTGAACTTCTGGGATGAAATGGAGGCAGCATACCATGATATGGTGGGTCTCAAGGTGTCACTGGGATATAATAAGGAAACATACAGACTATCCCAGGTTCTTCCTTTTCTCAATTATTGTGCCTGCAAATTTCCTGATGCACATGAAATTACGCAAGAAATGCTTGACAGTTGGCTGTTGGTGCGAGAATTCGCTACTGACAACACCAGAAAGCACGTTATAATCAATATCCGGCATTTCGCACGATACTTGAATGCTATTGGGCAAAAGGCATTTGTTCCAACAGAAGAGTACAACATTAAAGTTCAGCGATACAAGCCCCATATTTTCACAGACGGGGAGTTGCGCCAACTGTTTGATTCTCTCGACAGTGTAAAGCCATGTGTCAAATCTCATGCCGAATGGATTCTCCCTGTGCTATTCCGATTGGAATTGTGTTGCGGGATGCGCCCCAATGAACCACTGAATCTCAGGGTAGAAGATGTAG
>CAQBGY010000125.1:405-3378 GCA_948759685.1 uncultured Eubacterium sp. | reverse complement strand
TGACTGGAGTTCAGACGTGTGCTCTTCCGATCTCGGGGACATCTTTATCCGAAAATCCAAACGGGGCAAGGATCGACACATAGTAATTTCTGAGGATATGCGAATACTTTGCGCCAACTATGACCGGTTTGCGGGAAATCGAGAGTGGTTTTTCCAGCACTGGAATGGAGGAAAATTTTCAACAACATGGGCAAGGAATCGCTTTAGAGGAGCATGGATTCGGAGTGGACTTTCCAAGAGTAAATCATTTCCCCGTCCTTATGATCTTCGTCATAGCTTTGCTACGAGAGCACTTATGCGCTGGATCGATGAAAAACGCGATGTCATGGTACTCATACCGTTTTTAAGCGCTTATATGGGACACGTGAGTCTGGAGGAAACTCTGTACTATGTGCATCTTCTTCCTGAACGGCTAAAGGTTTCCCCTGGAATTGATTGGGACATGCTCAAGGAGATCTATGCGACAGAGGAGGTTCCGTATGAAGAAGATTAAGGATCCTGCTCTGTTTGAAAAAATCCGGGAGTTCTTAACAGAACATTTGCCAATCATTAAAAAGGAAAGTCCCAATACCGTAGCAACATATCGCTATACCCTGAATTTGTATTTAGACTTTTGGCAAGAGGTATCTGCTAAAGGACTGAACGATATTACATCATTGGATTTTACGAAGAAGAACATCGTGGCCTTTATGGATTGGCTCATATCCAGCCGAAAAAATAAAGCATCCACCGCAAATTTGCGTCTGGTTCATATGCGAAAATTTTGTCGCTTCCTTATAGGTGAAGATGTCTTACGGCTTGCTGAATTATCTGCTATACAAAAAATTAAACAATTTCCCAAAGACTGTCCCGATGAAGTTAAATTCCTTTCTATCCAAGAAATGAAATTGGTTCTGTCGCAGCCAGATACCAGCAAGAGGCTTGGGATACGAGACAAATTCTTCATGTATCTGCTCTATGACAGCGGTTGCCGGGTTCAGGAAATATTAGACTTGAAAGTCAAAAGTTTTTTCGTAAAGAACGGTGTTGCACAGCTTCATGTGATTGGAAAGGGAAATAAATTCCGGGCTACCCCAATTTCAAATGAATTGATCGAAATGTTCAATGAATATTGCGCTCACTTTCATAGAAAGGCAACCCAAGACGACTTTATGTTCTATACCATACGGAACGGAATCCGTGTAAAAATGTCCAGCGACAATGTTCAGCGATTCGTTGAAAAGTATGGTGCCAAAGCCAGAAGTCAAATGCCTTCCATTCCTCATATATATCCTCATCTATTTCGTCATACCCGAGCTATGCACCTGTATATGGCCGGGATGCCACTGGAAATGGTTGCCCAATGGCTGGGACACTCTCAAATGGAAACTTCCCTGATTTATGCAAACGCTACTACAGAGATGAAAAGGGCTGCTCTCAGGAAAATTTCTACGAAAGAAAACTCTGTGTTTGGAGATAGCGAGGAGTTTAAATATAAGGATAACGACAAGATTATTAAGCAACTTTATGGGTTATCTTAAACATGACGTAATAAATAGGCGAGGATATGCTACTTTAGCACATCCTCGCCTATTCCAATGTTTACAGCTTATCTTTGACCAGAGCTAAGGTGTTTTTGGCCCAATAATCTTCTCCATACTTGTCTATATATGCTTGCAATGCAGCATAAGCGGCTGTCCAATTTTCATTTGAAATCAGCAGTTCAATGTGACTTTTATTGGTATCTTCGTAAGGCATAACCATCTTCCTTTCTTTTTAATATGAGTATATCTTACCACTATTTTGCAAATTGTCAAGTACGATTAAACTACAGATCTCGGCCAGCGGTTTCAGGTCATGAACCGGATCAGCAAATCAAAAAGTGCCGATATTTTTTAGAAAACTTCTCTTATTTGAAGCTTTTCCAAATTACATCGGCATTTCTTTTTTCTCGGCATTATTCAAGTGCCTTGAGAGGTCACAAGAACCGGCTATAAATCAAATAGGAAGAAACTGGAGAAATAGAATGATAAACGAATATTTGTTCCTTTCTGACGAATGCCGAAGCATCGTGGAACACTATAAGCCAAATGGTGTCACTGTAGAAACCTCCAATATAGAAAATACACCGCTCTGGGTTGCAGTATTTTCTGTTAATGGTAAAAACGCAGATAGTGCTCAAAAGTTATCTGATGTACATAATGCCTTAACAGAATACTCACCCTTAGTTCTGTCGTGTGAAAGTTCTGAGTATTATAATCGAATGCTGTTCCCCTTGGTTAATGAACTTGAGCGAAAACTGCGTAAATTACTTTACTTGGCCGTTTCTATTTCAGATAATACAGAAGCGAAAAAATCTATCCAGAGGCTTGAAGAAAAGGACTTTGGAGAAATTTTTGACTTGCTTTTTATTGATATGGCTTTTGTTACCAAGCTGAAAACGCGCGTAAACGCCGATGCAAAGAGTGAGTTTAATGGAAAAAGCAAGTACTCTAAGGAAGAAATTCAATCTTATTTAGATAGCCTTGAGGAGAAACTGTTATGGGATGTTATATTGGGGAAAGATGATGTCCCAACACTCAGAAAACGTTTCAGAGATGTTCAAACATATCGTAATGATGTTATGCACGCTCACAATATTGGAGTTAGAGTTTTTGGAAAAGCGGATTATCTTTTTAAGAAAATAAACAAGGAACTGGACATTGCAATCGGGAAACTAATTGGACAAGCTGAGGATAATTTGTATAACCAGGATCATGAAGTCAACAACGCCCTTACTTCGGCTATAACGACAATGGAATTAACTTCTATTGCGGAGACTATAAATGCTTTGCAGAAAGTGCCTGTGCAACCGGGCGCTTCGGAATTTTTATCAAGAATTTCTCAGGCAATGCAAAACTCTTACCTTCAAAATTCCAGTGCTGCTCTGACAAGCGGACTTCAAAATTTAATCTCTGTACTGAACAATTTACCTGATATAAATGCCATTAAAAC
>CAQBGY010000125.1:0-395 GCA_948759685.1 uncultured Eubacterium sp. | reverse complement strand
AACCGCGGTGGCCTTTCTTGATACCATAAAGCCATTCCAAGAGCAAGTGAATTTGCCTCCAACAATAGCAACGCCATCTTCAGATCAGCAAAACCTATTAACCCATGATGAGATGACCAAAAGTGCAAATCAGCAAGGAGAAGGTACACCTGATAAGCTTGAATAAAACTTAATATAATTGGTCAATTAACTGAAGCGTAGCTTGCCTACAAATCTGCCTACAGAATGGCTAACATCGGTTAAAATTGCCCGTCACAGGAAAGCGTCATTCAACAGGCAAACCCCGGCAAACCCTTGAAACAAGCGGGCTTGCCGGGGTTTAACCGGGAGCGCATAAAAAGGCTAAAAACCCGTTCGTCTTACTCCTAAGCGGTAGGCCGGAGGTTCGAATCCTC
>CAQBGY010000124.1 GCA_948759685.1 uncultured Eubacterium sp. | reverse complement strand
AGCAGCGCCTCCCGCTCGCCCCTGTAGCGGAGTATGGTCTCAATCAGTTCATACCGGTTGAGCGGGTCGGTGATGCCCTTGATAATCTTTTCCTTGGTGCAGATGTCGCGCAGCTGGTAGGTCGTCATCTCCTCAAGGTTTTTTCTCCTGTAGGTGTTGCTGTAGGTCTTTACCGGACTGCTGTCCAAGTGTAATGTGTATGACGGTTTAGTTGGCATGAATTCCATCTCCTTTATCTTTTATACTTTTTTCCTCTGGCATAGAGTTCATATAAACTGTATGTTATATTGCAGCACCCATTCAAAGACAGCCCTATAGCCAATCCCCCGGCTGCATAACTGTCAATCACCCTTATTGTCAATAGATATGCCAGTATTATACATATCAGCAGTTGTCCGACAGCAACCAGAAACAGCCTGCGCACCCACGCATCTGATACGATATCGCAGGTAATGATAAAATAAATGACTGACAGAAATGCCAGCGGAAATAAATCTTTCATAATAAGGCATCCACAGCATCCCAAAACACCATACCAAAAATACTCTCGGAAGATTGCTTTTCGTCTCTCCCTGAAAAATATCCTGCGCCTTTCTTCCTGTTCAGAGCTTAGAAACGCGATCAAATTCTCCTCAGTCTGAAATTGCATTATTTCAAACAAAGCCTCATCTAAAAGTTTTTCTACCATCATCTTAAATTCGGAAAGATTTGTGTTTTTATAAATCATAAGGTGTTGTATCAGACTTAAATCCTCTTTACTAAATTTCCACTTCCCTGTCCACTTATCCCAGCTAGGAGTATCAGGAATAAGTTTTTGATAACGTCCACTTCCAATTTTCTTATTTTCCCTGCGCAGCTGTATTTCATTTTCAAGTCTTGCTTCCACATTTATACGCACCATTATTGCATCTTTGCCATTAGAATACCCCGAAAAATTTACCGGCCTTATAACACCACTCTCCGGCATTACAAAACTCCCATGTTTTTTCTAAATCCTTTGTTTCTCAAAATATCTTTATAAACGTCTTCTACCAAACAATTATATTTGTCCTGCAATGAATCACACATCACCTTAACTCCTTCCCAATAGTTAATAACCATATTGAATCATATAGTCCTGAATCAGTTTCGCAGACTCTCTATCAGATGATGATTGATTACCTGATGACAAAATGGCATCTATCAAAGATACAACGCCTCCTATTGACGTTTCCCTTATAGCTGCTTTCTTTATAATATTCGCGATTTCCGCGGAATCATATTTTGCAAATACCGGCAGTGGATTGCTGCGAAATGCATTGCTTGCCGCTTCCTCTCCATTTTCTACGGATTGTGCAAGACGCCCCATTGCAACCCTAAACGCATCTTCAACCCCGGAATTATAATGTTTTGGTCTGAAGCCACAACTTCGCAGCAATCCCTTAAACTTCCCATCCGTCATCTTCCTTATCTTGTCCAACAAATTTTTATCCTTTATAATTTGTGGATAAGAAATCAGCCCCGCAATTCCCCCACCTGTAGGTGTTGCTGTAGGTCTTTACCGGACTGCTGTCCAGATGTAATGTGCATGACGGTTTAGTTGGCATAAATCCCATCTCCTTTATCTTTTATGCTTTTTTCCTCTGGCATAGATTTCATATAAACTGTATGTTATATTACAGCTCCCACTCAAAAACAGGCCTATAGCCAATCCCCCAGATGCATAACTGTCAATCACCCTTATTGTCAATAGATATGCCAGTATTATACATATCAGCAGTTGTCCGACAGCAACCAGAAACAGCCTGCGCACCCACGCATCTGATACGATATCGCAGGTAATGATAAAATAAATGACTGACAGAAATGCCAGCGGAAATAAATCTTTCATAATAAGGCATTCACAGCATCCCAAAACACCATACCAAAAATACTCTCGGAAGATTGCCTTTCTTCTATCTTTGAATAGTTCCCTGCCCCATTTCTCCTGTTCGGAATTTAAAAAAGCAACCAGAGCCTCCTCTGTACGATACTGCATGACATCACATAATGCATCCGCCAAAAGCGACTCCACCAAATCCTTTATTTCTGCCATATCCGTCTGCTTTTGTATCGTCATAGCATCCAGCGTCTGCACACCCTCTTTGCTTAACCGCCATTTTCCTGTCCATTTATTCCACCTTGGCAGTTCCGGAATAAACCTTATATAATATCCTTGCCCCGTAATCTTATTTTCCCTGTAAAGCTGTGTCGCCCTTTCAGGGCGCGTTTCCACAAAGAAATAAAATGCCATCTTATCCTTCCCATTTGGCAGCCTCGTAAACTCAACGGAATTAACAACCCCATTCTCCGTTCGTACATATCTCCCACGGCGTTTTACAAACCCTTTTTCTTTCAGTATATCTCTGTATATATCTTCCAAAAGACTGTCATATTTGTCCTGTAATGAATTGTTCATCAGTCATCCTTTCCAATCGTCAATAACCATATTGAATCATATAATCCTGAATCAGTTTCGCAGACTCCCTATCAGGCGCTGACTGATTACCTAATGACAAAATAGTATCTATCAAAGATACAACGCTTCCTATTGACGTTTCCCTTATAGCTGCTTTTATTAAAATATCCGCAATTTCCGCAGGATCATATTTTGCAAATACCGGCAGTGGATTGCTGCGAAATGCATTGCTTGCCGCATTCTCTCCATTTTCTACGGATTGTGCAAGACGCCCCATTGCAGCCCTAAACGCTTCTTCAACCCCGGAATTATAATGTTTTGGTCTGAAGCCATAACTTCGCAGCAATCTCTTAAGCTTCCCATTCGTCATCTTCCTTATCTTGTCCAACAAATTTTTATCCTTTATAATTTGGGGATAAGAAATCAGCCCCGCAATTCCCCCGCCTATATATCCCAAAATCAAACTATGGGCAATTTCTGAAAGCTCTATGTCATCTCCGTAAATTCCTGCCTCCATTAACTGTTCTACCAAATTAGCAGCCACTGATGCCTCAGCGCCCGCTGCCGCCGCCTTTCCGGCATACACCCACAAACCATATTTTGACGCCGATGCAGTCGGACCAAGAATCACTGCCAGGGAACCGCTCAGTGCACCGGAAAAGCCTTTTATTGCATATCTTCCCATCTCACTGACATTTCCGGACTGCCAGTCCAAATACGCCATGCATCCGACGGAAACTATTCCCCCTATTACACCCGCAGCAAATATTGCCATAAAAGGCGCCGCCGCTCCGAAAGTAACAGCAGTGGCGGCTATAGCTGCCGCTGAAACGACAGCAACTGCTATGCCTGCCACAACATTAGACACTAACTGCCCCCAGTCAAACTCCCCTTCCTCAGGTGCGTCATCGAATGGCTCGTATTCCGGCAGATTGTCTCCATGAGATACCAGTAATGTCTCACTTCCATAATAATCCTGGTTTCCCAATGACATAATGGATGCCTTTGGATTTGCGACTGAAACTGCCGTCACTGCTTCTCCTGTCTGCAGCATATCCAATTCCGTAAAGCACTGCCCGCTAATAACAGGAGCCTTCAGCAATATGCCCTCCACGGCAACAATATTTACCTGTTTCTCACTCAGAACACTTATTCCCTCTTCATCATTCAACATACACTGGAATGTCTGCTGGCTGCCTCCATATGCATTGCATGTAAACGTAACATTCCTTTCATCAAACTGCATTATCTGTCCGTGTTCTGATGTAAATGTTTTTACTGTACTGTCCCGCATTCCGACACAGGAATCACCGTTTTCGCGCATGCAGTTTACAGCCTTTGCACTTGATTCATCATGATTGGCTATATAAAGTGCGACCCTTGTTCCCACTTTTGGCATGCAGTACATCAGATTTCCAGATTCCGGCACCCATTGATAAGGATATGCTGTTTCTGTTTCCTGATGCTCATCAATGTCCAAATGCAGTTTTAAGGTTTCCTTTTCCGTTTTCAGGACGGTACCTATGATGGAGCTGCCGACAATTTTCTCATTATACAGTCTTTTTACAAAGCATCCTGCTTTCTGCACCAGCTCATATCTAAAATATATGATTCCCTGCTCGATTGTGACTTCTTTCTTTGCCACAAACAGGGAATGTCCTTTATATGATACATTATCGCCAACACAAAAATTATCATAGCTTGTGACTTTATAACAGAAAAAATCTTCCCGACACAAACCTCCCATCGGATCGCCATTTGCAAAATATTCTTCCCTTATACCAGTTTGATAATCTACTGTTTCTATCGTGTCTGGTATTCCTTCTGGTAACCCAATGCAAATATATGGGACTTTACATTTTGTATTCACATAAACAACGCTATTCTGCATGCTGGCCAGACGTTTTATAAATATCCAGTTTGTTTCATTGTATTGTATAATCGGATTTCCTATCTTTTCGCTTCCACCGTTATTCCAGACATAAACTGTCCCCTGTGATTCCAGACAATTTGTCACCATTTCATATGTCATTGATATATTCTGAAAGCTTTTTGACCGTTCCTCCTGATCCAAAATCCAAGAATACGAAACGGCTTCAATAGACACATACTTTCCCTTAAGACATTCTTCCAGTTCCATTTTTTGAAGCATGCCTAAAAATAAAGTATCCTTTTGCTCCCCAGTATGTAAGCATATGACAATATCCTTTTCCCTGGACATCAACAAGACATCTGATATGCTGATATCATCCGGAATGTATGCTTTCATTTTTACAGTCGCATGTGTGCCAAATTCTTCCTTAATTGCCAGGTCTTCTATTTTCAATCCCGCATAAGCCCCTGCCAGCCTGACTGCCTCATACCCCTTTGCATCCATACTTCTTTATCTCACCTTTGTTTCATCATCATTTTGTCCCGAATCCGTAACTTCAATAATACCTCCATACTCACATACCAAAAAAGATGCCGGAGTGATTGTCGGGATTCCGTTTATTTTTGTACCTTCATGCGGATTCAGCCATTCCGTTGCAATCTGCGGCCTGCAAGGCGTACCACGCACATTTTTTCCAGGTTCGTCAGAAATTTTTCTCCCCAGAATATCCCTCTGGTAGTCGCCTTTCAGTAAAATGGAACCTTCCGTTTTATTATTACTACAGCTACAGACTCCAAAATATGGAATGTTCCTGTCTTCTCCCGCACTATAATCCGCCGCTGTCATTAAGGGTCTTGAATTTTCCTCTTCCCCATGACTTCTTGGAAGGTTCAGCCTGCGATAATGACTGCCATATTGGCAATGCATCATTGCCCCCCTTACCAGATGTTCCTCCTGCAATGCCTCAAGCGCTGCAATCATTTCATCCTGCGCCTCCTGTATTTTTTTCTCCGTCACACTTTCTTCATCCGCCACAAATGCAGGATAATCATAAGGTACAATAAAAGCCACTTCCTGATTGGCAGCCGCCTCACGCGCCAGCGCTTTTTTTTCCTCTATGGCTGCTCTGGCTTCCGCCTCCGCGACATTTTTCGCATTTTCAGTCTTTTCTTCCCACAATGCCTGCGCCACTGCTTCCGTATATCCTGTCTCATTCATCCTCAGCGTATTTTCATGCTGAACTGATGTCAAATAATGAACATTAGGTTCTTGTAATCCTTTCGTATCTCCCATTTTTATCTCTGCTCTACCTCTCTAATGTATAATCCTGTCATTTTTCTCCTTAGTGCACTCTCCAGCAAATCAAGCCTGATAACAATATGTGTACCTTTTACATTATCCAGCTGAAACAAGCTGTAATCCTTGATTTTTTCATAATCCAATACCGCCTCTTTAATCTCGCTCCTGTCAAGATTTGTCTTGCTTTCCTCTAACAGGCAGTCAATTTTTTTCAAAATGGGCAAATGGTACAATTTTAAGTTATGGGTAATCATATCCATCAATACCACCTGTTTAAACGGTGTCCTGGGTTGATATAATTTAACCAATTTTTGAAACCCATCAGAAATTAATAAAAAAGGATGCGTTACTATGTCTGTAAAAATCAAATCTTTGTCATTTTTAATTTCAAAAAGCATCCTTTGTGGAAGCAGGTGGGATTTTCCCAAACAAATATTACCTTTGTCTATTTTGCCAAACCAGTTTATTATACTGGGCGCATTACTGTAAAAGCTATCCGATTCTAATAAAAAATACTTCATTTTTGCTCCTTGCCGTTTATTTCGCCAATACAAGTATACATATCCATATACTCTCCAAAAATAATTTTAATGTTATCTTCTTTTTCCATGTCTTTAAAGCTTTTCATCAATGCAATCCCGCTAATAAATTCTTTTAAGTAAGAAAACGCACATGAATAGTAACTGTGAAGATGACTGTTTCTTAATTCCAGCAAATCGCATTTGCTTAATGGTATATATTCCCCCTGTATCTTTCTTCTGATAATCTGTACATCTTCTTCTAAATAATCAAATATCAGTTTAGGACACCACATACCACTTATTTCACAGTCATCTAAATAAAACTGTCCATCTAATGTCTCGACCCTGTACCCATGTCTGTTTAGCAAGACATTGCTGTACAAAAAAGAAAAATAAATATATGCCACCTTGCCCTTTTTCCCCTCATCCTGCTTTCTTTTTGTATCATCAAATAAGGTTTTTAATGTTTCCAAAAAATCTTTTAATAATATTTCTGGATTTTTGACATAGCACTCTCGGATTTCCTTAAAACGTCCCGCTAACAACTCTGGAAGAAACTGGTCTGTAACTTTTACAATCTTTTCTTGATGTTTCATTGCTTTCCCCGACTTTACTCCTATATGGTTCTAACCATACCACCATCAATAATAATATCATTTTCCAATACAATTGAAGATTCGTTTTGCTGAAGTACTAATGAATCCTGGGCTGTCATCTGAAGAGAATTATTTATACTCGTAATTCCTATTGCTTCTTCTGACTGTATATTGATTGCTTTATTGCTAAGAATATTAATTCCCTCATCATCTTTTAACTCTATAGACATTCCGCAATTATTTGTTATCAATAATGAATCTGGCTTAAAAACAATCTCTTTACCATATTTTGTCTTTATAGATTTTTCATTCGGATTACTTCTTTCGTCACTAATAGATTCTGAAACATGCACTGAACTAATCACATATCCGTTGTTTTCTTTTTCACTCGGAAAATATAACCTTACAGAATCTCCTTTTTCCGGCATGCAGTACCATCCGGTTCCGTCAGGCGAAGAATAAATCGTCGCATAAGGAAACCACTTTTTTCCCCGATTTATATAGTCGCAAGAGATTGTCAAAGATACTTTGTCATTTTGCACATCAGCTACAAATGCATCTATTGACGCACCACAAATACTTAGGTTTTCCGTCCTATCAGCCCTAAATTCCCTTTTATCCTTTAGTATGTATGTAAAAACAAGTTCTTCTCCTTCTAGTCGTGCTAATTGGCTATATATGTATAAATCCCTGTTATCTATGCTGACCATATCCCCTATACATGCCACATCCCTGCTTTTAATGATATAACTGACAATCTCACTTTCTATTAAAATTTTCTTTTCCAGTATATCCAGTTCTATTACACACGGATTCAGTTCCACTCCCAGAGATATATTAGTTTCAATTCTTTTTGCCTCCGCATATATTGGCAGTTTCAGCCTGCCAGCCATTCTTTTCAGAAATTTCCAATCTGTCTCGTTATACTGTACAGCCATCTCATCAATAGACTGGCTATACCCTTCAGTCATAAATCCGATTCCTCTTTCATACTGTGCCATTTTATTGTCTAAAATCTCACCAAATGTTATTGTCTCATCCTGAAAACATTCTGTCTTAGGCAATAAATCCATAAGGTATGAGCCCGTCACCAGAGTAACCTGAACTGCCTTAATTCCATCCAAATTCATTATCTCCACTGACTTGACATAACCGGCAAATAACACTTCGGACTCCCCACTCATCCCCTCGCCCAAAACTCTAGTCCATTCCTCGGCAATACTTTTTTTCAGATATAAATTTTCATCGTCATCACTAATATGTCCTGTAACTATTGCATGCCCATGATTATTTACTGACTGTACAATTGTACATTTCTTTATATCCAGTAAATCATATCCTTCTAATAAAATTTGCGTACACCTCATCATTTTCCCTCACTCAATGTTAAATCCTGCATTGATTCTATGACCTGTCTTGCTATCGGTTTCCATTTCCCACTGATGCTATAAGCACAGTTAAATATTCCCTGCATAATATTTTCTCCTATGGAAGAAATGTAAATCATATTATAAACTGGCTGATCCATCGCAAAACTCTTATAGTCAAATAACGAAATAACCATATTTTCTTTTTGTATTAGTTCTTCTTCAAAAAACACATTTGCCGGATTCATATTTCTTATCATCGTTTTCATGGATTTTGCAGCTCCGCTTATCTGCTCCTGCTTTATATTTTTTTGAAATAAATTGAATGCAAAATTCACCATTCCAGCATAGTCCGTTTTAATTATTTGTGGTCTTAACTCTGAGGGATATTTCATCTGTGCCATTTTTTTAGGCATTGTTACAAAAGTATCTGGAAGCATGATGCTCATTTGGTCTTTATATACCACCTGTCTTGAGAAGGTAATCCTTTCATCATTGATAAAAACCCCTTGGTTTATATCCATGTTATCCAGCTCTTTCTTTTCCCTTTTTAGATTTACAATCTTTTCATCTATTTTATCCATATTTCCTCCATATCCGCCATTCCTCATGTCATTACTGCGGAATCACCACATCACCTATTTCTTGTTCTTCATTTTCACTGTACAGCGCTTTCTGAAGCTGCTGCAGGGAAGTGATTGTGTTCCCCACTGCCG
>CAQBGY010000123.1 GCA_948759685.1 uncultured Eubacterium sp. | reverse complement strand
TAGTTGTCAATTTTCAGTTAGAATCACATTCATTGAGATTCCGAGAAGTTATAATGATTATACTTCTCCAAAAAGCGGCTGTAATTCACCTATGTTAATTCATATCTGGTTTTTCAACTTTTTTCTAATTCTGCTCATAGAAGCAGCCTTAATACCAATATAGGACGCTATATATTTTAGCTGTAACCGCCTCTGCAGGTTTGGATATTCCCTGCAAAAAAATATATAGCGCTCTTCGGCAGTAAGCAGTAAAAGTTTTCTTGTTCTATCCTCCAACTTTCCGATTTCGTTTAAGTACATACTATGAATGAGTTGATTTACGCGTTGATCTATTGACATGATTTTCTGTATTAGAAAATAGGGAAGTTTAATACATTTACATTCTTCCAAACAATCCACAAAAAAAGTCGAAGTGTCTTTGGTACGATAACATTCCGAACCAAAAAAACCATTTTCATAAACAAAACATTTTGTAACCTCATTTCCATCATCATCAATATAATAGCCTCTGACAAGTCCGTAGATAATAAAATAGAAACAATTTATCATTTCACCCATTTCAATCGGCATAGTACCTTTTTCAAATATTATAATTGAGGCACCTGTATCAATAATATTTTCAACGCTGTTATCAAAATCAATTTTTAGGCATTTTTTAATATATTCACTTGGACTAATAACCATTATATACCTCCTGTTTATGGATACTACTCTCCTACAAGCACGCCCTGTACCGGCCCTAAGAGCAGGCCGGAAAGCAAGCATATCACATTTCCCATATGTAGGCGCATGTTATCTATGACCGTAGGGATTGGTATTTGCAGAAACGCGGAAGCCACATAGACTGCCGCAGCCATAACGCCAACCATAGCAAAAAATTGCGGTAAAGTTCGTCATGGCCTGCCCCAAATTCAGAGCGGGCATTTCCGCAAAGGAATCCACCTTGGAGGCAGCAGCATACGCAGCCATACAGTCGGTTCCAAAACCATTGATTAGAATTTTTATCTGTCATCATGCGGCAGCTATTACACAGAATGATTTATCTTATCTTTCCACTTGCCGGACAATAGCCGACAGGATAGGCTAATGGTACTCACAACAAAGCTCAACGGCCTGCACAGCAGAACACCGACAAAACCAAAGTAATGCGCCAGCACAAAAGCCGAGAACGTGCGGAAACAGAGTTCCAGCAGCGTATTGAACAGTGGATAGGCAATCTCACCGGCTCCACGCAGGAAGTTTGTCAACAGATAGAGGCTTACGCACAGGGGGAACGTCACGGAAATAATACGCAGATATTGAACCCCTATCGGTATGACTGCCATTTCCTTTCCCACCACCAGAACCATGAGCAGCGGCGAAGCAAACCACAGGATTGCCATAGCAAGTGTGGTAAACACCGCCGCGATCTTGAAGCTGTCTTTTAGGCCCTGTCGGGTGCGGTCATATTCCCCGGCCCCTACATTCTGTCCGATATAGACACTTAACGCCACGCCTAAATTGACGGCGGGGATTGTTAAGATACTTTCAATTTTATAGGCCGATGTATAGGCCGATATTTCATTTACACCAAAGGTATTGATAATGCCCTGTATGAAAAACATGCTGATGGCGGAAGCCCCGTTCTGGACAATCCCCGTGATACTAAGCTGCAAGATCGGGACAATCAGCCCGGCACTTGGGGCTGTCCTTATTACCGGGTGTTCCTGCCGGTATAAGTGCAGGCCAACCAATACAGCCGCCAGAACTTGTGAAAGAACCGTGGCGGACGCAGCCCCGGCAATCCCCCAGCCAAAACAGGCCACAAATAAGTAGTCCAACAGAATATTGAGGACACAGGACAGGCAGATACACCTAATCGGTGTTCGGGAATCCCCTTTTGCCTTAATCAGCGCAGAATAAAAGTTGTAGATTGCCAAAAACGGAATCCCAGCCGCTACAATCCGAAGATAAAGGGCCGCAGGGCTTGTGATTTCCTCCGGTATCTGCATAGCCTTAAAAATCCACCCGGCAAGAGCAAAGAACAGCACAGCCAGCCCGAAGCCCACGGCTACTATCAACGTCTGCACGGAACCATAACATTTACAAATCTGTCCTTTATCCTTGGAGCCGTATAGCTGCGCCACAAGGATAGATATGCCGGAAGCAATCCCTAAAACAATGCTGTTGATGATAAGCGTCGGCACATAGGAGTTACCCACAGCCGCCAGCGCATATTTACCCAGCACATGCCCCACAATGGCCGTGTCGAAGATGTTATAAAGGTTTTGTATCACGCTCCCCGCCAGCAGCGGCAGGGAGAATTTTAACAATGTGTTCAGGGGCTTCCCCGAAGTCATATCCAGTTCCATAGGCTTACTGCAAATATCTTCTTACGGCAGGCCGCAGGGCGATCCCCAGCGGAACAGCCACGATAATAGATACAACGGCGTTGACGCTGGACACAACGGCTTTCTGTGACAGGGTAATCATAACGACCTCCAACGGCAGGCCCAAAACGAAGCGGTGTTCGATGTAGCTCTTTGAAAGATAAAGAAGCACATAGGCAAATGCGCCCAATGCCGAACCGATAATATACCGCTTGTGTGAGCTTATCCCGGAATTTTTGTGAAATGCGAACATGCCGCAAATCCACGCCATAAGAAACTTAAAAACAAAGGTGAACGGCGCGGACGTGATGTAGGCCGGATTCGTCAGGTCAAAGAACATGGAGCCGATCCCCGCCGCAAGCCCACCCTGTACCGGCCCTAAGAGCAGGCCGGAAAGCAGGCACATAACATTTCCCATGTGCAGGCGGGTGTTGTCTATGGCCGTGGGGATTGGTATTTGCAGAAACGCGGAAGCCACATAGACCGCCGCAGCCATAACGCCAACCATAGCAATTTGTTTCAGTGTGATTTTCTTTTCCATCTTGGAACCTCCTTGTGTGTAAAATTTATGCCTCCTTTAGAGCTGCCTGTTTCCTTGCAATATGCCGGAAATACAGGAAGCGGATCAGCAGACCACCCAGCCAGCCCACGGGTGCGGCAATCCAGATACCGCGATAAGCCAATTCGGTTCCAGACAGCAGGATTGCCGTGGGAACCTGTAAAAGACAGAGGGAACCGATTGACGCAATCATGGGAACCAGTGCTTTCCCATATCCCAGCAGCAGACCGTTCAAAATCTGCATAGCTGCAAAAATCAGATAGAATACCGATACCGTCCGCAGGTAGCCGTTCCCGATCTGGACAACGCCGGGATCACGGTTGAACAGGGAAATAAAGAGGGACGGGAACAGGCATATGACAATGGATATGAGGATTGAGATACCCACCCCCATAGCCAGCGCCGATTTGCCGCCCCTGATTACCCGGTCAATTTTCCCGGCCCCGTAGTTCTGCGCGGTAAAGTTCGTCATGGCCTGCCCCAAATTCAGGGCGGGCATTTCCGCAAAGGAATCCACCTTGGAGGCCGCAGCATACGCAGCCATACAATCGGTTCCAAAGCCATTGATTAGAAACTGTATGGACATAAAACCAACGCTTACAAATACCTGTTGCAGCATGGCGGGCGTTCCGATCACCAGACTTTTCTTCAACTCGTGGCGGTCAAGCTGTAAATCCCAAAGTCGGATAAACAGGTCGGGGTAACGCCGCCGCATGTAAAGCATACAGGTAATGAATGAAAAAGCCTGCGCGGTCACGGTCGCAACCGCAGCCCCGGCCACACCCCATTTCAGGGCGGTAATGAAGAAAATATCCAGCACGATATTGATAAGCGTTGCCGCAATCAGAATATAAGTCGGTGTCTTGGAATCCCCGACGCCTCTAAGGATATTCGTCAGGGAATTGTATGCGAATGTGGGGATCACACCGATAAATATAATCTTCAAGTAAGTATCTGCTATCGTCAGCAGATTTTCAGGCACCCGGAACAGCACTAAAATCTGATAGGAAAAGCAGGCACCGGCTGCCGCTATGACAAGGGAAAGAACCGCTGAAAACAGAAAGCCGGTATCAACCACCTTTTTCACCTGCCGCATATCTCTGGCTCCAAAGTAACGGGAGGTCAGGACGCTTGCGCCCAGAGAAATCCCCGTGGACAGCGCAATCAGCAGGAAATTGATCTGATAGCTGAATCCCACCGCCGCAAGGCTTTCTTTCCCCAAAAAGTTTCCGACAATCACGCTGTCGGCCACGTTATAAAGCTGCTGAAATAAGTTTCCTACCAGAATCGGCAGGGAAAAGTAAAAGATCGTTTTCAGCTCGCTTCCCTGTGTTAAATCTTTCATTGACATTCTCCTATGTTTCCGTGCAAGTCACCATGTTGTTGTAATATCTCTTTTAGCTTTATCAGCAGACAGTCCATTTCCTGATCCGTTCCCACCGCAATACGGAGGTAATCGGAAATGCGCTCCGGCTTGGAAAAATGGCGCACATAAATCCCAGCGGCCCGCAGGCTTTCGTAAATCACACCGGCCTTTACAGACGGGTGCGTAACGAACAGAAAATTGCTTTTGGAATCCTGAAAGGAAAAGCCTAACTGCTTCAATTCCCGCTTTATACGCTCTCTGGTTGCGATAATCAGGGCGTTTGTTCGCTCAAAGTATTCCCTGTCCCGGACTGCCGCCGCGCCCAGTGTTTGCGTCAGGCGGTTCATGGTATAAGAGTTAAAGGAGTTCCTGACATCGTTTAAGTAGCTGATAAGCTGCGGGCTTCCAAACGCATAGCCGACACGCAGGCCGGCAAGGGCGCGGGATTTTGAAACGGTCTGGATAATCAGCAGGTTATCGTATTTATCCAGCAGCGGGAACGCGGATATGCCGCCGAAATCAATATAAGCCTCGTCCACGATCACCACCACGTCCTGATTGTGGCTGATAATATCCTCTATCTCCGGTAAGCCCATCAATATCCCTGTGGGGGCGTTGGGGTTAGGAAAGACTACGCCTCCGTTCTCCCGGAAATAATCACTTTTCCTGATCTGAAATTCACCGTCTAAGGGAATCTGCTCAAACGGTATCTGAAACAGCCGCGCCCACACGTCATAAAAGGAATAGGTAATATCCGGGAACAGCACAGGTTTCCCGGAATTAAAAAAGGTCAGAAATGATACGGCCAGCACATCGTCAGAGCCGACACCTACAAATATCCGGCTACGGTCAATCTGGTAGAAATCCGCAAGGGCCTCCACCAGAATATTAGAATCCGGGTCGGGATATAGCCGGAGTTCCCCTGTCTGGAATTGTTCCAGTGTTTCGGCCACACGGGGAGAGGGCGGGTAGGGATTCTCATTCGTATTCAGTTTGATGATGTCCGCCTGTTTGGGCTGTTCGCCCGGTATGTAGGGAAGCACTTGGCGGATATTCTTTTCCCACGTTTTCATAAGCAGCCCCTTTCTAAGTCCGGTACCGGGACAGGAACCGGAAAATCCGGTTGACGGCTTCTTTCAGGTTTTGCAGGGAAGCCGCATAGGAAATCCGTACAAAGCCCTCCCCACACTCACCAAAGGAATCGCCGGGGACAACCGCCACCTTTTCCTCTTTCAGCAGCTTCAACGCAAATTCGCCGCTGGATAAACCAAACTCCCGGATATTGGGGAACATATAAAATGCTCCCTGCGGTTCAAAACAGGGCAGGCCCAGCCTTTGCAGCTCATGGTAGAGGAATTTTCTTCTCTGGTCGTAGGATTCACGCATGGCTTCTATATCCCCGTCCCCCTGTTCCATCGCTTCGATGGCCGCATACTGGCTGATGGTAGGTGCACACATTACCGCAAACTGATGGATTTTTACCATCTGTTCGATAATCTCATGGTTTCCCAGCGCGTACCCCAGCCGCCAGCCGGTCATGGCAAAGCTCTTGGAAAAACCGTTGATAATTATGGTTCGTTGTTCCATGCCGGGCAATCCGGCGATACTACAATGCTTCACGCCATAGGTAAGCTCCCCGTATATTTCATCGGATATAACAATCAAATCGTGTTTCTGAATGACAGGTAACAGGGCTTCCAAATCCTCCTTTTCCATCACGGCCCCGGTCGGATTGTTGGGGTATGACAGGATCAGCACCTTGCTTTTGGGTGTAACCGCCGCCTCCAACTGCTCCGGCTTCAGACGGAACCGGTTTTCCTCTGTCAAGCGGATTGGGACGGGAACGCCGTCAGCCAGCTTAATACAGGGGTAATAGGAAACAAAGCCCGGTTCCAGATAGATCACTTCGTCCCCTGCATTAAGCAGCGCCCGCAGCGCAAGGTCAATGGCCTCGCTGCCGCCAACCGTGACAATGATCTGGTTTTCAGGATTGTAAGTAAGCCCGGTTTTCCGTTTGGTGTAGCTGCTGATTGCAGCCCGAAGTTCTTGCAGCCCCGCATTGGACGTATAAAAGGTTTTGCCGGACTGCAACGCCTGTATGCCTGCCTCCCGGATATGCCACGGGGTATCAAAATCCGGTTCCCCGACGCCGAGGGAAATCACGTCGGGAATTTCGTTCGCCATATCAAAAAAGGCCCGTATGCCGGAAGATTTTAGGTTCAATACTTTTTGTGACAGCTTTTCCTTCATGGCGTCACCACCATTCTTTCGTCCGCCTGCTTTGCCTCAAAGCTCACGCCCAGCTCCTTATATTTTGTCAGCGTGAAATGGGTAGTGGTACTCTGGACTTCCTCAATGGAGGCCAGCTTTCCCGACACGAAAAGGGATATTTCTTTCAGTGTTTTCCCCTTTACCATGACAAGAAAATCGTAAGCCCCGGACATTAAGTACAGCGTCACTACCTGCGGATAGGCATTGATTTTCTCTGCCAGCTTTTGATAGCCCTCGCCGCCCTGCGGCGTAACACGCAGCTCTACCAAAGCGGTCACATCATCATCATTGACTTTGTTCCAGTCAATCAATGTATGGTAGCCACAGATCACATGCGCTTTTTCCAGACCGGCTATTTCCCTTTGGACTTCTTCTTCCGAAATCCCCAGCATAATTGCAATTTCATGTTCTGTCAGTTTACTATTGTTCTCCAACATGTGAAGAAGCTGCTCCCTGATTACTTGTTCCATGTTCTTACCTCCTTGCGCTGCATATAATCATAACAATTATAACAGTAGCATTGACTTTGTACGGTTTCAATAGTAGAATTGTATGCAAGACAATGTTTTTAAGGAGGTGCGCTATGCCTGTAAACTCGTTTGAAGATTATCCGCTTACATGGAAGCCGAGCAAGGCCCTGTTAAAATTCCCGATGTATATATCCCTTTCAGAGCTTTTGGAACAGGACATTTTAAGCGGGAGGCTTCCGCCCAAAACAAAGCTGCCGCCGCAGCGGGAATTAGCGGACTTTCTGGACGTGAATTTAAGTACCATCACCCGCGCCTTTAAGCTGTGCGAAACAAAAGGCTTAATCTATGCGGCGGTGGGAAGCGGGACGTATGTTTCCCCCAATGCGGCCCTGCCGAATCCAGACACGCAGGAGGAAGCGGAGTACATAGACCTTGGCCCCATCAAGCCCTACTATCAGTTCAATTCCATTGTGGCCGATACCGCACGGGCAATCCTGCAAGGCCCGAAGTCGGAAAAGCTATTTGAGTTCAGCTTTACCTTGGGGACAGCCCACCATAAACAGGTCGCGCAGAAATGGCTTGCCGAGTTCCAGATCAACGCCGCTATGGAGGATATTATTTTAACGTCCGGTACACAAAACGCGCTGGCGATTGCGCTTCTTTCCCTGTTTCGGGCCGGAGATAAGATTGCCACTGATATCTATACTTATTCCAATTTCATCACTCTTGCAAAGCAGCTTAATATCCAGTTGATACCGATAGAGGCCGACGGACAGGGTATGCTGCCGGACGCGCTGGAAAAGCAGAGGAAGCTGCATGAAATAAAGGGGATTTATTTAATGCCCTCCTGCACAAATCCCACGGGGATCACCATGCCGTCAGAGCGCCGGAAAGCAATCAGCCAGATTATCAGCAGTCAGGACATGGTTCTGATTGAAGATGATACCTACGGCTTTATCGCGGACGATAAAATCCCGCCGATGGCAACCATGATCCCCGCGCACACCATTTACCTGAACGGAATTTCAAAATCCCTGTCTGCCGGGCTGCGGATCGCTTATCTGGTGTTTCCGCACCGCTTCCAGAAAACCTTTTTGAATACGGCCAATAACATTAACCTGAAAATCCCGCTGCTCAACGCGGAGATTGCAAGTGAGCTGATTGCAGGCGGGGCCGCGCGGGAGATCATCGACAAGAAGTGTATGCTGTCAGAGGAACGGGGCCGCCTGTATACCAGATACTTTCCAGAACAGCCGCCAACGAATCCGTACAGCTTCTTTAGGTGGCTTCCGCTCCCCGCAGGCTGCAACGGCTACAACTTTGAAGTGCAGGCAAAAAATCACGGCGTAAAGGTATTGTGTTCAGACCGTTTTGCGGTGGGGAATACCGCCCAATTCGCCGCGATCCGGCTGGCTACCTGCTCCCCCCGGACAATGGCCGATCTGGAAAACGGTTTGCAGATTATTCAAACGCTTATAAAGGAAAATCAGACGGTGATCCAGCGGGAGGAATTTATCATTTGAGTTGACACGACAACAGGAATTATAAACTGTAATAAAAGTGCATATTACGTCATTCCCCGCGCATAGTATGAACTATACAATGTAAAGGGGTGAAATGATATGGCGAAAGGAACAGAATATCCCGGTTTTGAAACGCTTGGAGCGGACATCAAAGAAGCGCGGAAAGCATTGGGATTGTCCCACAGGGCATTGGCTGAACAAGTCAGTATTGATCCCCGGTATCTTGCAAATATAGAAAACAGCGGCGATCTTCCCAGCGTCCCGGTACTTTAT
>CAQBGY010000122.1 GCA_948759685.1 uncultured Eubacterium sp. | reverse complement strand
TGCTCTGCTCCATGACCTTATCCGTCAAGCGGCTAATCTGTACTTGTTGTCCGTCCACTTTGGCGGTCAGCTTCCTGCCCTGCTCCGTAAGCTGTACGCACTTGATAGTCAGATTTTTTACCACTTCTTTCAATTTCTCCACAAGTGGAAGTGCCTTTTTATCCCGATAATTCTTTGCGCTCATCAATGCCCCCTGCTCTGCCAACTGCCATTTCGCATCTTCATCATAGGTGTGTATATTGCGCTCCATAACTTCCTTTGACTGTACCATTTTGTTAAGTTCCTGCCGGATTGCTTCGCCCTCTTTCCGTATCTGCTCCGTTTCCCGTCCTGCTTCTATCTGCCGATGAAGAATATCGGATAATTCCTCTTTACTGCCGGAGATTGTCTGTTCCAGTTCTGCAACCTCTTTCTGCCGTTCCTGCTTCTCAAAATCGAGTACGGACAAATGCTTGTTATGTGTACCTAACTGTTTCCACTGTACGCCATGCCGCCCCATGACTTTTGAAAGTTCCTGCTTCTCCGCTTCAATCCATTCGTTCCATTCCGTCATTCCCCTTGCGCCACCCTTAAAGCCCTGTTCCGACAATGCGCCTTTGAGGGAAACTCTCGTGTCAAGTCCACGCTTGCTGTTACGGATAAAGGGAACAAAATCAATGTGAATGTGCGGTGTCTGCTCGTCCATGTGCAAATGACTTGAAAACACAAACAAATTCGGATTTCTTTTCTGAAACTGTTCCATAAACTTACTTAAAATCTCTTTCGCCAACTGCCCCTCATTGCTCTGCACATTCATATCATCTTTATTGCCGATTTGGAAAATTACCTCATAAAATAATTTCTCCTGCTTTCCCCGGCGTATCTTCTCATAGTAATCGTCAATCTTTCGGTCACTCCGTTTCTGCTTTGCGTTGTAGCGTTCCAGTGCTTCATCAAAAAGAGTATGATAGACCTCTTTTATATCCGAGTGGCAAAATTCCACGTTATCCCGGCTACGTTCCTTATCTACATTCTTTGCGCTAAAGGCTCTCGTATTGTGATTGACTGAACCTTTCCCCATCATGCCGCTAATCGTTCTTTCCAATAGGCATATCCTCCACATTCTATATATTTGTGCCGCTAATTTTACTGCGCCGAAAGGCGCAAGGCTTTGTTACTTTCCCGAAAGTAACGCAAAAGCACTTTCGACAGGCTACGCTCTATCAAAAGTGCCTTTGCGCCCTGCCGGGGGCAAGCTGTCCGTTGGACAGCATACCGTCCTAACGGACGGTGGGCGGCTTTTCGCCGCCTTGATACCGCCGCTTTCCGGCTTTCTCCCAACAGCGCAACATTGCAATGTCTATAATTTTTGCAACCTTGCAATCTTCAAGAACGCAATTCCAAGACTGCAAAATTCTAATACCCTGCATTGTTGCGCTGTTACCTTGCCTGTCCGTCACTGTCTGATTTTATCCAGTTCCCAATACCATGTATTGTTTATCCGCTTCATCATAGTCATATCCACATCTGCCTCCTGTTCCTCTGTCGAAACGGATTCAGACAGCCCCGTTTCCATTTCTGTATCCGGCTGTTTTCCCGTTTCCAACTGTTCCGCCACTGCTCCATTCTGAGGCGCTTCCGACTGTTCATCTGTCTTCTGCACGGCAGACTGTATTTCCTCCTGGTTTTCAGATGTAGCAGACTGACCGCAGGCTGCCAAAGCAAATATTCGCAATACGCCCATGCCGTTTACTCATAGCTTTATTTCCATTTCATAGCGTTAAACTAAATTGACATTTCCCATATTTCTTTCTATAATGTATATTACAGTCGTAAGATTTAAAAGGAGGGTTCAAAACATGAAAACATTGCCACAGATTTCAGAAGCAGAATTTGAAGTGATGAAAATCATATGGAAGCACGCACCGATTAGCACTAATGAGATAACGGACAAATTAACACGTACTACCAAATGGAGTCCTAAAACGATACAGACTTTAATCAAGCGTCTTGTGACAAAAAAGGCAATTTCTTATGAAAAACAAAGCAGGGTATTCGTTTATACACCTCTGATAGAAGAAAAGGAATATATCGGACAGGAAAGCCATTCTTTTCTTAAGCGTTACTATGATGGTGATATTACCGCAATGCTTTCCGCCTATATTGAAGATGACAAGCTCTCTGAAATAGAAATAAATACCCTGTACTCACTTCTCCATAAAGGGGCAAAAAGGAGGGATTAGCATGGCAGATTTCGGGACACGTTTTTTCATTTGCAATATTTTCATTTGTGCCATCATAGGTGTACTTCTTATTATAAAACAGGTATTAATAAATCAAATGACCAGCCGGATGCAGTTCAATTTATGGTTTATGCTACTTGGACTGCTAACAGTTCCGTTTATCCCTATTCGACCGGTTGGATTTGCACAGATTTTCTTATTGCTTGACAAGTGGAAAAAAGCTAACACATCCAACATGGAAATTGTTACGGAAACAGCAGTAAATGTAAGTTCGTCCGGAACTACAAGACAGATGAATGATTTTGCATTGTCCGTAAGCAGCAAGACGCCATCTGTTATCGGACTTATTCTGTTTGGAATATGGCTGATCGGTATCTTTGCAATGATATTGTTAGTGATAAAATCAAAAGCCCGCCTGAACACTTTGAAAAAATCTGCGCTCCCTTTACAAAGCAGGAAAGTCCGCATTTTGTATAACAACTGTTTAAGCGAGTTGAAGATAAAAAGGGACATTCCTATTTACAGCACTGCCTTTTTGAAATCCCCTATTATTGTAGGATTGTTCAGACCTTGTATTTATCTGCCAATCCATCTGATTTCAGATTTCAAAGCTGCGGATATGCGGTATATGCTGCTACATGAATTGCAGCATTACAAACACAAGGATACCATTACAAGCTATCTTATGAATCTTTTCGGCATACTGTACTGGTTTAATCCTCTGGTATGGTATGCTTTGAAAGAAATGCGCAACGACAGGGAAGTTGCCTGTGATACCTCTGTCCTGAAACTTCTGAATGAAAGCGACTATGAAGATTACGGCAACACATTGATTAACTTTGCTGAAAAAATTTCACTTTCGCCATTCCCCTTTGCTGCCGGAATCAATGGGAGCATGAAACAGATGCAGAAAAGAATTATCAATATATCTTCTTATAAAAAACCTTCCGTCTGGAAAAAAGTAAAAAGCTTTACTGCTTTTAGTATTATTGCAGTTATGCTTTTGGGGATTACCCCAATGCTGTCCACCTATGCTGCTGAACAAAACTATTATAAGTGGGACATATCCCCTGAAAAGATTGATTTGGTTGACTTATCTGCATATTTTGACGGATACGAAGGAAGTTTCGTCTTATATAATTTGAAAAGCGATACATGGAGCATTTATGACATTGATCATGCCACTTTAAGGACATCGCCAAACTCTACCTATAAGATATATGACGCACTGTTTGGATTGGAAGAAGACATTATCACACCAAAGGATTCATTTATGACATGGAACGGAACCGACTACCCATTTGAAGCCTGGAACGCCAATCATAACTTGTATTCCGCAATGGATTCTTCCGTCAACTGGTACTTTCAGGAGATAGATAGACAGCTTGGCACATCTGCTCTTAAGAACTATATGAAGAAAATCGGATATGGAAACGAAAACATAGATTCAGGGCTTTCTTTCTACTGGATGCAGTCAACGCTAAAAATTTCCCCGGTGGAGCAGGTTCAGCTTTTAACAGACTTATATAACAATAACTTTGACTTTGCCCCAGAAAATGTAAATGCAGTAAAGGATTCTATCTGTCTCCTTTCATCTTATAGAAAGAGTTTTTATGGAAAAACCGGAACCGGGCGGGTAAACGGTCAGGATGTAAACGGCTGGTTTGTAGGTTTTGTTGAAATCGACGAAAATACATACTTCTTTACCACCAACATTCAAAGCAATTCCAACGCCACCGGGCGCAACGCAACCGAAATAACAAAGTCTATATTATCAGATTTAAATATATGGGAATATTAAGGCATAAAACAATGGGTAATTGTCACGTCCTCGGCTCTTACCCATTACTTTATGCAATTCCCTTATCATTGCTGAATAGAATAGTAACCAGATTACTTTCTAACAATCCGGTATTGATATTCCGGTATATTTGAAATCCCATCATCCAAAACTTTGTTTCCCAAATATTGAAAGCCGCCATCTTCTGAAAACCGCACCGTAAGCTCATGCGTTATCACCGCATCGTCACATAAAATCATGCTGCACACTGCATCCACAGTGAAAGTAACTGTCCCATCTTTGTTTTCCCTAATATCCGTAACCTCTGGAAAAGAAGTTCCAAAATAGGTAGGGGCATAATTGAAACAGCCCAGTCTTGCCCATGCATAAGTCTGTTTTTCTTTGTCAAAAGCCGCATAATTCTGTATTTCCTCCGCTGTAACCGGAAGATATTCCATAATCAGGCGCTCAAACTCATCTTTTGGTATCCCGTCCGCATAATCCTCAGAGGGAAACTGCTCCTGATATTTCATTGCATATAAATATTCATACATCCCATTATAATCCAAATTCTCCATATGGTCTGCATCCCAGTCAGAACATAAAAGATTGTTTCCCTGATAGGCTAATCCAAGCACACATTTTTCCGACATTTCCCTGTTTTCCTCTGTAATGGGCTTTACCCTGACCATACAGCTCCCATCCACAATTTCAGTAACTTCCGGGTATTCCGGTACGCATAACTCATAGCAGAAGTATCCTTTATCCGTAAATCTCCATTCTTTGATCCGAGTATATGAAATATACGTTATTACAGGCTTATCATCATCACTCCATGCGGCTTTTGCGTATAAAACATACATATCCTTTCCGTCATAAGAATACTTATATCTCCCGATGCCGCCATCAGAATGTATTTTATAAACAATCGCTGAACCGCTGTTGCCTGCTAAAGAAGCATTTAAAAATTCTTCCAGTTTCTCGTGATTTTCCATATTTGAATATATTTCCATTATTGTGACCGGGCATCCGATAGCTTTCAGCTTTTCCACCATCTGCTCTATGACTTTATCTGCAATGACAACATTGGACGCACAGCCTTTATCTGCGTTTTTATATAGTTCCGATATAAGCCACATCATTTCTTTGCAATCCTCTTCCGCTTCTTCCCGTTGATGGACAGCTATCGGAAGATCATAGCCTTTTTCTATTTGCCTGTCTGTGTCTGCTTCCTCGTCTGTACTTTCTGCATATTCCTTTTGTTCATTTTCTCCGGTTTTGCCAGCATATTCGTTTTTCATATTTCCGTTATTGTTACAGGCACATAACAAGGCAACACACACCATCACATAAGTCACAAGAACTACCTTCTTCTTTAACTTCATCATCCCTCTTTCATCTTCCTCCCTTTGGCACTTCTAATTCCTTCTGTTCTATCGTATTGGATAAATACCTGAATGTGCCGTCCCCAAATGGCTGTACCACGATTGTATTGGTAAAAGCAAGGTCAGAATTGTAATCTGCCCATACCCCATCAACAATAAGCGTAATTGTTCCATCTGCATTTTCTGAATAATCAACAACTTCTCCAAACGGTGGATACGGGCTTGCAAATATCATTTCATACTCATAGCTGTTGCTATCCTCATCATAGCCACATTTTTCCCGTAACTGTTCTATTGACACTGGAAAATATGTAGTCATTATTTTTTCGTATGTGCCCGCAGGTATTCTCCAGTTTTCTGTCCTTAAATTTTCCCCGGTGTATATCCGGTATATATCTTCAAACATACAGGGCATCAGAATATCTTCTACATTGTTACTGTTCCAGTTTGTCACAAGGACATTGTAATTTACATAGCTCAACCCATATACATATTTTGCAGTTAATTCCCGGCATTTATCAGAAAGCGGCTTTATCCTCCAATATTGGCGTAAGCTGGAATGAATTATCTGCTCTTTATACGCATAGATAAAATAACCTTTTTCCGTCAGCTTAATTTCTGCTATATCGCTGACTAAGGTATTTTTAATCTTCGGTATGCCTCCCTCCTGCCATCCGATTCCTACATAATATGTCTGTAATCTATTGTTTCTGTAAATAAAAGTTATAGCTCCTATAAGCCCATCCCGGTTTACATTAAATATAGTTACCATTGCATCACGTTTTTCCATATATGCTGCATGAAAATATTCCACTTTCTCATAATTTTCCATATTGGTATCATCCGTAACACTTACATAGCCCGCCTTTCCAAGAAGCGTAACAGCTTCCCTACACTGTTCCCTTGTGAACTCTTTGATATCAGAACCATATGACGTTTCGCCTATAATCTCTATATTTTTATACGTTTCCCTGACTTGTTCTGCTGCTACCAGTGCAGTATACTTTAACTCATCTTTTTCTACCTCGGTTAACAGACAGTCCTCTGCTTGCGGAAGATACCATAAAGATGATTCTGTCCCTGTCCCTATTTCTGATTCCGTTTCCGTTGTACTTTCTTCTATACTTTCTTCCAAAATATGATTGCTTGAAATTTCTACTGGCGGTTCCCAAATTACTTCCGGAATGTCTTTCTGTTTTCCATTTCGATGCCCAACAGCAATGCTTCCTACAATCACAGCCACAAATAATATCAGGAAAAATACACCACATTTTTTTAAAAGCCATTTTACATCTTCCACTATTTAAGTCCCTCCATAAACATCTTTCCATTCTTCCTCCGTCAACCGATTTGAATGCCACCAAATATCATGGTCTCCTTCCGGTAAGATTATCTCATTCGATACATACTGAAAACTGTCCTCACTTAATGGACGGATTACGGTTATGTGTGAAAACTCCTTAGACATATTTCCATTGGGATATACTGCATTGACATGAAGCGTAACTGTCCCGTCCTCGTTCTCCGTATAACCCACTACTTCCGGATACGCAATATTCGGATATTCCACCTCGTAAAAACCTCGTGGCCTATATTCATAGGTGGCAAGCTCTGAAATATATGTTGTATTAGAACGGAGCGTTTCACAGTCTATATTGAAATATGCCCCGATCACATCTTCAAACAGTTCTCCCGGTATTTGGTAAGCAACACCAACTCCTAAATTTTCATCCGCCATATAAGGCACTGGCTGGCTGTGCATCATTGGATAGAACCTGTCATATAAATCATAAAAGTCCAACTCTCTAAAATCATCCTCGCTCCAATTACAGAGAAACAGGTTGTTTTGTTCATAACCAACTGGCAGGATATACTTTCTGTTATACTCCCTGCACTTTTCATCCAAAGGCAAAATCCGAAGCATCGTATGTTCCGGTGTGTCGCTTAATGTCAATATATAACTTTCATCTGAAAAATAACTGCCCTCAAAGATTAAATATCCTTCCTCCGTATACTGCCAGAAGTCCACCGGATAGCTTACTGTACTTCTATTCTGCATACTGCCATTCTGGTCATATTGATAATATCCTCTGACAATATTTACACTACCGTCCTCTGTTTTTAAATCAAATTTCTGAATCCCCATCTCCATAACCACTATAATGGTCAATTCATCCATCTCTTTTTCATCTACTGCTTTACAAAAATCAAACACCTGCTCTGCCTGCGTCATGTCAATCTGATTCCCGCTATCAACAGCCACATAACCATTTTTACCGAGTCTGGCAACCATGCGCCGCATAATATCAAGACTTCCCAATGTATTCGTATCTATTGCTTCCGCATAAATATCACTGAGAATCTCAGCTATACGCTCTGCATCAGCAGAATCATTTTTATCGAAAGAATATACTTCTCTGTCTTGCTGCGTTATCTCAATATCTGATACCTCCGGTATTTCATCGCTGCACCCTATCATTATCGGCAATATCAGTATTATCATTGCAAATAAAAGAGGTTTTTTATTCTTTTCGCTCAAGCCAGCTTTCCAAAACCTGTTTGTCTTTTCCAACAACATAACCGCTTCCTCCTCTCCCTTTTACATCCTCAACCATGCTTACAATCAAAATCGAATTTTCCTCCGTTTTTTCTGTCGTAAAAATGGCAAACCATCCCAGTTCCGTACCGGAGGTGTCCTCTTTGGATGCCTTGATTTCTGCTGTCCCGGTTTTCCCTGCCAGCAGAATATCTTCCCTGTGTGCCACATATCCCGTTCCATGAGAATCATTCACTACTTTTTTCAATCCTTCTAATACGATGTTTGTATGCTCCACTGAAAAAGCATTTGGAATCCAATATTCAGTTTTCGTTTCCTGACTATATAGAAGATGCGGCTTTATTACATTTCCCTCATTGCAAAAAGCCGTATAAATACAAGCCATATGCAATGGATTGATTAAAATCTGTCCCTGTCCGTATCCGCTGTCTGCCAGTTGTATTTCCGTTTCAATATTTTCCGTGTTAGAATATTGCGACTTAGCCATTACAATTTCAAATGGTAATTCTTCCTGAAAGCCTAAACGCTGCAGAGAATCTTTCATTTCCTCTGCACCAATTTTCAATGCTGCCTTTGCAAAGTAAATATTATCAGAATAAATAATAGCATTTTCCAAAACAACTGGATTATAAGCGTGGAGAGTTGTCACATGATACGACCCCCATGAAGCGTCTTTCTGCCAGCTTAATCCTACATTTCCATAATCTTCATTGGGATCAAGTGCCCCTGACTCTAAACCGATTGCCGCAGTAATCGGTTTAAGGGTAGAACCCGGACACCATACCTGCCGGAAACGATTATACATTGGTTTGTTTTCATCCTCATTCAATGCCGCCCATTTTTCGCCGGACAATCCCATGATAAAATCATTGCTATCATAAGAGGGTGTGCTTACCAATGCCAGCACTTCCCCTGTGTACGGATTCAT
>CAQBGY010000121.1 GCA_948759685.1 uncultured Eubacterium sp. | reverse complement strand
ATAGGTGTTGCTTACAGTTAAGATTATGCACTCCACCTTGCAGAACCGTACTCCACGCCATGCCGGAACTTCTTGGCATTCTTGGCTTTGAAATACACCAACAGCCGCAGCGCAATACCGCACCCCATACCTATCAGTAAATCCTTTGGGTGCAGGCTCGGCAGCGGATTGGAGAATAACGTGTCAAGACCGTTCATGACTTCCATCATCTTGTCGGAAGCGTTGCCGCCCCCTGCCACGCGCCACAGCCACGCCACCTTGTCGCAGAAATATCCCACGCCGATATACGGCAGGTTTAAGAGCAGCATTTTCTTTATATCAATGCCCCCTGCCTTTTCTTTCAGCGTTTTTGGGACAGCCTTCAGGTCTTTGGCAATGCCGCTTATAATGCTGCTCATAGGCTCTGCCCCCTGTCCTTGTTTTTCTCGCGGCTTCTCTCCCGGTTCTTATTCTGCGACAGCGCATCCTTAAGCCGGCTGAGTTTTTCCCTCACGGAAACCCTTGACTTCTTTTTCTCATTACCATAAACAAATTCCTTAAACGCCTGTGCCACCACGTCGGCGTCCTTTCCCTTGAAAAAGACCATGTATTTCGGCGGCGATACCGTCTTATCTTTCTTGACGGCAAAATCAACGTTATACTTACGGGCTACACGCTCAAATGATTTGATGTTGCCGTCCGTGATTTCGATAGACGATGCCCCCGCGCCTTCCCCCACCAACTTCTTTACAGAGGTTTTACCATGCACTTTCCCTGTTTTCTGCTTATGGTGGTTCAGGTACATCCGCATTGCAGCTTTCAGTGTATTGGCGGTTAATTTTGAGGTCTTAATCACAAGGGCGATTGTTTTCTGTGTTGTTTCCTCCTGCATAAATCCCTCCGCTCTGCATTTATCTGTCCCTGTATGCCCTCTAAGGCGGAACATACAGCCTGTGCAGTAAATGTAAATGCCGCATAATGCCCTCCTTTCCGCTTTTGGTCAACGTGTCCAAAAGCTGCTGAAATAAAATAAGGGCAGATACAAACCGTTTTTACGGTCTATATCTGCCCTGACGCTGTTCACTCATAAATTTTATAATGCTTCCCACACTTGTTTAGTATCCTCAAGCATTCGCTCTCGTATATCATTACTAATATTTTTTTCAATGTTATTAACATTACTTAAATCTGTAACATTAATTTTATCTAATGAAATAAAAAGATTAGCTGTTGTATAATTTATCACTACTCTGCTATCATTCCAAATAAACTTATTTATTGCATCTTCAAAAAATGTAAAATTATTACCTGATGAATAAAAACTTCTATACTTAAATCCCGTAATTCCCTTTTCTCTAAAATGTTTAACTATTTGTTGTGAAAATACATATTCTTCCTTACTGTAAACTGGTCTCGAAAAGTAAAATTCTAGCGTACTTAACATTTCTCTCACATTAACACCATATGTATCATTATACTGATAAAAAGATTTTGAAAATTGCATCTTTGAAAAATCTAAAACCTGAACACTATCAGACAATTCGAACTCTGCCACAGAAATATACTCTCTTACCATTGATTTTGCTTCTGCACACGCTGTAACTTCATCATCTGCTACGTATAATGCTTCTTCTCCGCTTTTACTATTTCTTTGTTCCGTAGTTATATTCTTTGGCGGTTCTTTTGATTCTTTCCAATTATAGCCTCTAAGTCTGTCTGCCTCATACCCAATTCCCTTATGAAAACTTTTATAATCAGTAAATGGTATTACTCTAGCTCGGTAGAATTTTGATACTTTTTTAATTTGTACCAAAAAATCATTTTGATACTCAACCAATATGACTTCATCCAAAATCTCAAAAAATCTATCTATATCCTTCCAATATTTTATGTTACCTTTAGCCCATTCCTCAAAGTTGAATAAATATGCTTTAGTATTTAATTGATTAAAAAAATGCTTTATTTTATCATTATCAGACAGCGACATTATATATCCTCCCATTATAATCTCTTTTTCCAAAACCCATCAAAATTTTCCATACACAGAAAAACTAATGAAATAATTGAAAAATATGTTTACATTTCTAATTATACTCCATTTCATTCTTTTTTGCACATTTAACTTAATTCCAATGAAAAAATTCTTTATACATTTTTCAAAATATGTCTAAATAAACACGTTTCCTGTTTTTTATGTAATTATGGATATATCAATTTGAATTGATTATTTTTCTACTTATGCCCGTTTTTGGTCAGCGTATCCCAAAGCTGCTGAAATAAAATAAGGGCAGACATAAGCCGTTTTTACGGTCTATATCTGCCCTGGCGCTGTTCACTACTGTTAGATCTGTTATTTATAAAGTAATTCCTGCCTTTTCTGCAAACTCCCTCCTCTTATCCTCAAATTCCTTTTGTTTTTCTTCCGGCAGCTCTGTGAGCATATCCTCATAATCCAGTTCGAGTAACGCGGGATTTGCATCTGCTATTTTTTGCAGGTGTTCATACAGCCAGTCATACCATAAATCCTCAAACAGTTCTTTGCTGTTACAATAGGATATGGCATCATCAAAACCATATGGATACTGGTAAGACAGCAGCCTTAAAAATCCAAACCGCCCTATCTCCAATACCAGCACCTTTTCCTTATCAAGCCCCGAAAACACCTCCGCCACCCTGCGGCACTTCTTTCGTTCTTCCCCTGAAATGTATTCCTTTTTTTCCATAAGTATATCTCCATATTTTTCCGTATCCTGTAAAATGCGGCTTCTCAGCCCTTTTCCAAAACGGCAGGATTACTGTAGAACAATTCCTGCTTTTTGGGCGAACACTTTCTTCTGTTCTTCCAGTTTCCTATGCTGTTCCTCCGTCAGCCGTCTGTAAATATCATCATACTCGATATCACTCACATTCATTTCCCCTGCAAGCGCAATGAGCTGTGTGTGAAGCCATTCCTCATACAAATCCTCAAACAGTTCTTTGCTGTCTGTGAATGTAAAATCATTCTCAAAACCTGTCGGCGGTGTGTAATATTGCAGCTTTACAAAACCGTACCTGCCGACATCAACAACCACGATGTCCACATCCTCAAGCTCTGCAAACGCTTCTGCCACCCTGCGGCATTTTTCATGTTCTTCATCCGATATATATTTCTTTTTTTCCATAAGTCCTGCATCTCCTTTTCCATACCACTATCATACACATTTTCTACACTGCTTTCCATCTTTGGACATCATGCCCAAAAGACAGCTATCTGACTCCCTTTTCCTCCCACCCGCCGCCATACATATCATACTGTACCTCCTGCTGGTAATAATGGCTCATGGTTGAGGGGGCATTATACAGTGCCGTAATCAGGTAGGAACGGATATTTGTGATTTTCGTTGTCGTATCCCTCATGCGATCCATGACATACAATACATGGCTGCTGTTCAGTTTCAGGAAACGGGACTTTACAAGCTCATAGGGATATTCTTCCCCGTTGATGCGGATTGTATTGCGCTTTACGCAGACAATATCACACACCGTTTCGTAAATTTCCTCAAACATCTCCCTGTCATTGCGGCTGTCATACTTCATGTGGTGTTCGTACTCCAACTTTTCACGGATTAGCGCCATATATGCACCTGTTTCATTTGTCGTATCAATCACATCAATCCTGCTGTCGCTTTCCTGTCCTGTCAGGTTATCCGCCGTCACCTCTGATTGATTGATAGGATTGATATAATTCATATCAGTATAATTCTGTTCAGTATAGTTATTATTGTTATAATTAGGGGCAAAATTTTTAACTTCTTGAAATTCAATTTTTTTATCTCCTGAAATCAAATCTTTTTCTTTCTTGAAATCAAAATCTTTTATTTCTTGAAGTTCAGTTTCTTTACTTCCAGAAGTTAAATTTTTTTGTTTCTTGAAATTAAAATTTTTAACTTCTGTAGAAACATCAGCATTTGCAGCCTCTTTTTCCGCCTTTCTATCCGGCAGGGAAGCAAAATTTTTCACATATATGATATCGGTTTTTCCAAGTCCCCTCCGTTTTTTCTCAATCAGACCAATGCCGTTGTCTGAATCCAGCTCCTTGATAACTTTCGTGCAGGTTGGTTTTGAACAGCCTAAATCCTCTGCCATGTTTTCAACCGCATAAATAATATACGCCCTGTTCTCATCGTCCAGCCAGCCGTTTTTCATGGACATAGCCATTCTGTCGAGCATAAGCCCGTACAGGAGCTTGGCATCGCTGCTAAGCCCCTTGAACCTTTCATCTTTGATTAAAAGCCGGGGAACACGGTAAAAGGAAAACTGCTCCGCTTCTATGCCGTAGTAATAATCAAACTCCATTGCACTGCCCATATTTCCGTGCCTCCCCTACTGCTTACTTATACCATTTATGGCGCTCCATTCCTCCAGCAGCTGATAAATGATGTTTTCTATGTCCTCACTGCTATAATTCTCCGCAAAAAACTCGCTGATTTTATCCGGTTTGATTGTAACTTTCCGTTCTTTCGGCTTTTCCTCCGTCAGTATCAGCCGCACCATCGGCAGCGTCAGTTCCCCGTTTTTTCCGTACTCCTTCAGCTTTGCCGACTGCGCCGTAGATATAACTACACCTGTTTCCTCAAGTATAACCTGCACCCATTGCTGCGCCTCCGCATCAAGAAACGACAGGTCAACACCCTGCACAAGACCGATTTTCTTTTTGTCCACCATGTCAAGCAATTCATCGGAAAGCCGGGCAAGCCATATGTACCTCTGAACGGTCTTTCCGCTCTCCCCTGCGGCTTCGCCCACTTCGTCAAGGCTGTTCCCGCCGCCTTTCTTCCCCTGATGCTTGATTGCCTCGTATTTCATGGAATATGCCCTTGCTTTCTCGCTTGGCAGAATATCCTCACGCTGAATGTTCGTGTCCACCATTATCACGGTAGCTTCATCGTCACTGTATTCTTTGACAAATACGGGCATTGTTGACAGTCCTGCAAGTTCACAGCCGTGCTTCCTGCGGTGTCCGGCTATGATTTCATAACCTCCCTCCGCCCTTGTCCGTACAATTCCCGGCATCAGCACTCCATAGTTCTTAATGCTCTCCACGGTTTCCTGCATTTTTTCATCATCAAGCACCTTGAACGGGTGTCCCTTGAAATCATGTAGTTCCGAAAGCGCTATCTCTTGCACCTGCCCTGTATCCGCCTGCACTCCGGCAGAACCGAACAAATCGTCATAACTGTTCAGCTTTACTTTCGCCGCACTTCCCGGTTTACTCATCACAAAGCACCTCCCTTGTCAGGGATTGGTAGGCGCTTGCAACCTTGCCTTTCGGGTCATGCTGGTAGATGCTGACACCCTCCGCCGAAATCTCCGCAGCCCTCACGGAAATCGGAATGCTGTTTTCAAATATCCTTACTTTGCTTCCGTAATTCTCAACCAAAAGTGCGCTGATGTCTCTTGCGTAATTTGTCCTGCTGTCCACCATTGTCAGAAGAATACCCTCAATTTCCAGTTTCGGGTTGAGCTGCCGCTTTACCTTGCCAATGGTCTTGATAAGCTGCTCCAGTCCCTTTACGGGCAGGTATGCTGCCTGAACGGGTATTAAGATACTGTCAGCGCAGGCAAACACGTTTATGGTTATCATGCCGAGCGACGGCATACAGTCAATCAGGATATAATCATATCTGTCCCTTACCTGCTCTATGTAGGAACGAAGCACAAGCTCCCTGCTCATGACATTCACAAGAGATACTTCCAAGCCCGACAGTTCGATATTACCCGGCATCAGGTCAATCCCTTCGTCATGCTTCAAAATGCCATAGTCCGGCTCAAATTCCTCGTCATTGATGATATTCGTCATTACTGACGCAAGTGTCTCCTCAAGCCTGTCCGGTTCTGTAAATCCCAAACTCGCTGTAAGGCTTCCCTGCGCATCGGCGTCGATCAGCAGGACTTTTTTCCCCTGTTTTGCCAGTCCGATTCCCAAGTTGCCTGTTGTCGTTGTCTTACCGACACCGCCTTTCTGATTTGCAATTGCTATAATTTTACACATGGTTTTTTCCTCCGTTTAGTTATTTTTTTCCTTAATATTGGCTTTCTGCACTTCCACATAAGCCCTGTAATATCTGTTTGTGCCTTTGTTCCGGTACAGCTCCGAAACTTCCGTCACAGCCACTTTGGGCTGTCTTTTCAGAATTTTCTCAAACCATTTAATGTCATTCTTTGTTCCCATCAGTCGAATTTTCAGCACGTTTCCTCTCCATTTCCGCAGGGATTTATTCAATGGGCTTCTGCCTGCGGCAGTATTCCGGATAACGGAGCTTAATGCGCTCCCAAAATTACATTGCGTAGCCGCAGTTAAAAATTTCGCTTACGGAATATTTCCTGCATTCCATCATCTGTTCGTCCCTGCTCCCATAATCATCAACAAATAGAACCCTTCGTGTTCCTCGTCTGTAAAAACCATGTGTGTATTGTCGGCGCTCTGCGCCCCTGCTCTTAACGCTGTGTTGTTCATTCTTTCTACCTCCAATTTTATTTTTTGACCATAACAAAAGGACACTCCCAAATTCTCACCTGGAAAGTGTCCTAAAAGGTACATACCTATAAAATTGAATGCCGCACAAAACGTATTATCAAGTATTATTCCGTATTATGCGTAGCAAATTTGTAGTAAATTTGTAGTAAATCATAACTCAAAATCGCTGAAACCCTTGATTTTACTGGTTTTCCTTACCCAAAGTTTTCATTGTCGGGATAGAAAGTCGCTTTAACGTATTATCCTGTATCATCAAGTATTACTCCAAATTCCTCAATTTCTTTGCTACTTATTATCACGCATTATTCCGTATTATGCAATCAGAATTTGTTGCACTTTTGTTGTACCTGCAAAATTCTGTTGCACTGCAACACATCCATCAAGGACTCTTTCCTAAAAAATGTGTAGATTGCGTGATAAGTTTTCGATTGCTTCTGTTTTCTTCATATCAGTAACTTCAGCGTAAATATCTAATGTTGTTTCAATATTAGCGTGTCCCATTACTGCCTGAATGATTTTCACATTGGTTTCGTTTTCACAAAACCGGGTACAAAACGTATGTCTTAGGTGGTGGCAGGAAAAATGTGGAATGATAATCGGGGGACGTTCTTCTCTCTTGGCTCTTAAAATTTCCTCTGCATTGTAATTCTCTGAAATGCGCCGGATTGCCCGGTTGATTGCCTGCGGATTATGCAGGCTTCCAAAACGGTTTGCAAAGATAAACCCTGACATTCCATCAACTTCCATTTTATTACAGATTCCATCTTCTTTCTGCCTTACAGCTTCTTCCTTAAAAGCATTATATACCTCGTCCATCATCGGAACATTTCTAATGCCTGCTTCCGTCTTTGGCAAAGATACCTGAAATTCACATTTATATGTATCCTCCCGTCTCGGATAGTACGTTACGCTGTGGTTAATATTTATCATACGTTTTTCGTAATCCAAATCTTCCCACCGCAATCCGATGATTTCGCCAATCCTGCACCCCGTTCCCAATAAAACAGTAAACAATGGTGTCCAACGGCAATATACAGGATTTTCAGATATGTAATTCATAAACGCTCTCTGTTGTTCGATTGTCAAAGCGTGCCTTACTCCATGGTTTTTCCCTGGTCTTTTCTTGACCTGTGCCATAACGCCATCACTCGGATTTATACGGATAATGTTGTCACGGACTGCCATCTGGAAAGTCGGGTGGAGTACCGAATGGACGGTTTCAAGCGTATTGACCTGAATCCCCTTCTCCTTTAAGAGATAAAGGTAAAAGTGCAGCACATCAGAATACTTTATATCCACAATGAGCTTTTTGCCAAATGTTTCCCTGATAAAATGGTCATAAGTGTATGTATAATTGCTGTAAGTGGTTGACCTCAATTCTGTCTTGGTTGAAATGTATCTGTCAAACACAAAATTCAAATCTGAATTACCAGCCGCATATACGTCCAATCCGTCAAGCTGATCCTTTAACAGTTCCTTTTCCTTTTCCCTCAATTCCATTAAGTCCTTTGAGTACACATACTTTCTTTTATGCGTGAATGGGTCAGTATAGGTGTATATGTACATCAAATCATACTTTCTCTGCGTTTCTCCTTTCCTCAATGCCCTGCCTTTATTATCTTTTCTTGCCTGTGCCATGTCCTGCTCCTTTCCATAAACGGAAAGAGCTTTGTACCCGCATCAGGTTGTCTTTAAAACCTTTTCGACACCCTTCTGCATCACTTGTGTTATGGTCAGATTATGAGACTGCGCATACTTTTTAATAATTTCATATTCGGCTGGAGTTACCCTCATAGTAATAGTCTTATCCTTCACTTCCTCTACTTTGGGTCTGCCCATTTTTGCCATGTATGCACCTCCTCTGCATCTGATACCATTATACTTTCCGTACTACGAAAAGTCAAGCATAATTTACAACAACTCTTTAGCCATCTATTCTGAATGTTTCAAGATACTTTTCAAACAGTTCGCAATTTACCAGAACAACTTTATCCACCTTATAAGTTGCCTTTGCGTCTTTTGCTAACTTCTCAAATTTACTTTGGCTGATGCTATACAGTTCTGCGCCCTCTTTATACCTGACAAACTTCTTTCTATTTACCTTTGTATCCATATTCTCTCCTTTCTGACATGGAAAAGAGCCTATACCCTGCTATGGTCATTTCTATTATGTTCCCAAAGCAAAATCTTTCAAGCATTTCCACACATTTTTTAAGCAGCATCTTATCTGCCCATGACAGCCGCAAAGCACCTTTCCCGGCTCTCATCAGCAGACAAAATTTCTTCCCAATTATTTCAAAAAACACATACGAGTGACAGCTCATTACACTGCCCACATCGGTATCGCACCGTCATTCTAAACTGACCGGAAAATCCGGAAGTATCATTATCAAAGATACGCTTCATTGCCTCATGCAACTGCTACACTTTTTGCCAGACATTTATCGCTCCCCGCCTTAACTTCAATCTTAATCTCCCAAAATAATTATACACAGGTTGAAGCTAAAAGCTGATCAAACC
>CAQBGY010000120.1 GCA_948759685.1 uncultured Eubacterium sp. | reverse complement strand
TGCAAAAAGGAATGTTATCAATTCTAAGATTGAACGCATTTCAAAGTAACTGCCAACATGAACGAATGTCGTATTAAACAAAACGGCGAGTATTGTCGCTGATAGCATAAACGCCAGTTTGCTTTTTCCCCTTGCATACCAACAGATAAATGCCAATATGGGAGAAATAACTGTAAAAGTAACCCAGATCATTGCATAACTTCTCGAAAAAAATCCTGCCACAAATTTTGAATACAAATAATAGCTTGTAACCATTCCCACAAAAAATACAAATACATTGATTGACGCTCTGATGGACGAATTGCTATAAATAGAGATACTCAAGGCAATCAGCAGCCATATGGCAAAACGGCCCAAAAAATTTCTCATGTCTAAAAATTCAAAGATAAAGGGTAATTCATTTGTCGGAATGGTGTCTAAAAACTTTGAAAAAATTCCCAAAATAATTCCAATAAACAATATACATATCGTGTTTATAATTTGCTTATTAAGAGGTATTGGATTTTCTGCACTTCTTATATTATTCAGAAATTTCTTCATTCTTTATCCCTACAACTCCCTGGTTCTCTATATTAACAATCGGTCCAGCTTTTTTATAATGTACAATGCATCTTTTTGACATACTGATTATCTGGCTTCCGTAATCATCCGTTTTTCATCTGTACTACACTGATACCTGGCCTTCCTATGGAAATGTCAGACTGCTACATCAAAATAAGTCTGATAAAAGGTTAAAATTTTCTCAGCTTCAGATACCATATCAACCCGAACAATATCGTTTCTTTTTCCTCTGGTATAAATTTCATAGATTTCAAGCTCTTTATTGCCAATTCAATATACCTGTTCATTTCTTGTTCTGCATACGCTAAAGCACCTGACAGGAGAATTTCTTGATCGTCCTCTAATAATCCATCATTTTCTCTAACATAAAATTTTTTCGTATGCATATAGACACCTTTTTTCCATAGTAAAAGCACCTCAAAAGGAAAAAGCGGTTTTGTAACTATGTTTGCTGAAAATATTTTGTTTTCTTGATCCTTTCTGAAATTTCTGCCCCTACACTGTTCTTAACACAACTAATATTATTCAATACTAAATTCTGCTGTAAATACATAATCTGTATAGTCCCCTGTCCCTCTAAAATCTGTAACAGTTTTTACAATACGATATCTGCCCGGGTCCAGCCTTCCATAAAGCCATTCAAAGTTAATAACCGTTTCATAGGGAGAATCTTTCTGGATCATATATGCAATCGCATTAAAAGCAGCATTGTCAATTACTTCATCCAGTTCCCGCCACTCACCTGTTTCTTCATCCTGCGTTTCCAGACAGAAGTCCTCCCCACACTGTATATCTTTATCTGTAACATTCACAATCCTGACAGTTACACTGGTATCGGAACATTCCGTTACTTCCATCGTTACCCCATCCAAAGGTGATAACATATCAGTATCTATATCTCTTTCCTTCATTTCTATATTTGCAGTTCGTTCCGTACATAAAACCTCCATGGCATTGACACAGGTACTAAATTCAATAGCAGGTATCTTATCTAAGGAAACATCCTCATGAAACATATGGTCTATGTCTAGAATATAACAGGTATCCCCAATAATTCCTATTGTGTTATTATTATTGCATCCTAACATCAAAGGTGTTTCTTCACTTGTCAAATCCATCATCAAGTTTAATTCATTCGCCAAAAGCGGCGAAGCCTGCATACTGATTTTCTGATTCTCTAATTGTTCGTATACTTGATACCCGCCAACAATAACCCCATTCAGAATAACAGGATAATATATAATTCTGTTATTCTGTGCGGCATCATCAAGAGCGAACATTTCTATCCCCTGTCCCAAATAAATCGCATCGCTTTGCTTCTGTGTCCAGCCATCATCATAATAATCCGGAAAATTTTCCAGTGCATAAGCATCGAAGTGCCCTATATTTGATGAGGATACCGCATATAAAGGTTTATTCCAGTCAGCATCAGATACCCATTGTGGAATTTGATTACCAATTAACTCTCTGTCCTCCGATTCTTTCAGTTCACCCAATGTCAATGAATGTGATTCAGACATATTTTTTGAAGCTCCACACCCCGTTATCAACAAAGTACATACTGTTGCCATAATAAATGCGATTTGTTTTCTCATGTTGTCCCCTTACATTACGTTGTTATTCTGGCTACGAAATAAATCAGATAATTTGCACCTTATTGGTGATATGCAGCCATGGCTTCATTTCTTGCCCATAAAATCCCAATATGACTGCCTGTTTATGCTTTCCTATCAAAAGAGGGCTTCTCCTCCAGATAATCTGGCAGTTCTGAAAGTTCTGCCCCTGCACTGTTCTTAACAGAACGGTACTCTGTCCAATAGATAGAATAAAATTCATTCTTTTTGGCAAGTTCTGCCGGTGTCATTTCATAACTCCACCCATTGCCTGTGTTGGACAGGGCTTTTACACCCTGGCATTCAATAACAGCACCATAACCGCCCGTTGTTAAAATCGGGCAAGTCAACGTGCCGCCACCTGCCAATGCGAACCTTTTTTCAGCAAGACTGCTTCCCCTGCCATCAGCCGCCTCCAAAAAATCCAATAATGTCAATTCCCCAATCCCTCTACATTTAGGGTTATTATTCTGATTTTTCATAGCATTTTTAGCCTGTTGATACAACATCTTCCTGTCCGGTGCAACATCAGATAAATATTCCGTCCTTAACTGGAGAACCTGTCTGGAAATATATTCTGATTCTGTTTTATTTGTTGACAGAGCTGCCTTTTTTGCCAGTTCCTTGATTTCACTGGTAAACTCCGCCTTCGATTTATTAGATTTCCCTGCTGACGGGATATAAGACCAGTTCGGCTCTCCCTTTCTGCTTGTTGCAATGGTAACATCCTTTATGCCGCTGACAGAGCCACTTACAGATACGCCCATGAAACCTACCCCCTCATAAACAGTCTTTACACTCCTATTATTCCTCACATATTGGAAAGGGCGTACTTCATTCGCACATTTGAAACGCAGTACACCCTCTCTAATACATATTTTATACTTGTAAATCTAATGAGCTTCCTGAAACAGATGACCTTTTCACAAGTTTGTTACCACTTTTGGCAAGCTGACTTTCTACGCTTTCTCTTGTGATGCCGTCCAGTGCACCGGCTTTAATAGGCTTTCCCGCTGTCCAAGTAGGGTCTGCCGCTTTCGCTGCTGCAATAAACGCCTGTGTATATGCCTTTTCATACCGCGATAAAGTATATCCTGCTTTCAAACGGTCACTTTTGTTTGTTTTCCGATGCAAATCTGTATAAAAGTGCATGATAGTGGGTGCTGTAATAGTTAACTGTTTCTTGTCATTCCTTTTCTTTTTGCACCTCAACATCTGTATTCGCACTTTCAACAGATTTAACCTCAACACTGCCATTTTCTTCTTCCGAGACAGAATTCGTCCCGCTCTCTTTTTCATCTTCTTTCTTATCCAGTGTCTTATCTGTTTTATCCTGTTCAGCATTTTGATGGTCTGATATGGTATCTTGTGTTTCTTTTACCTTATCGCCTATATTCTGGGTAATGTTATCAATCTTTTCCTGCAGGTCTGCTTTTTCCTCCTCTGTTTGGGCAGTACGCAGTTTCCCCTGCAAGTCTGTCCGCACTTTCTTCATGTCTGCAATCTGCTCTTTTGTTGTTGAAAGGGAAATAATCACTCCTGTATCTGCTACGCCTGTTTTCTGGTTTCCGCCAATCATATCATCAAAGGAAGATTGTTTCTGCTGTTTCTCTCTGCGCTGCTCCATTTGGTGCTGCCTTAACTGCACATTCAGGTCACTAATCTGCTGCTGTAATTCCTGCTGCTTCGCCATCTTTTCCTCCTGCGACATATCCTTGTTGGAAGAAAGTTCCTGCAGCTGCTTCTGTGCATCGGCAATCTGGTTCTGAAGATTCCGGCTGTAAGAATCCGTTGCCTGATTCATTCCCATCTGCCGCATTTGTGTATTTATACCATTGATACTGTTAATTTCCATTTTCCTTTTCCTCCTTGACCTTAATTAAAATTGGAAGTCCTTTTCCCGTTAAACCTTTAAGTCCAAATTTGCACCGACCCCCGCCTGTTGTTTTGTATTTGCCCTGCCTGCATTATCTTCTTTGGCTGCTTCAATAATTGTCCGAATATCTGTATCATTCAGATATATTATTCCGTCTTTGGAAGCTGCCAATTTTTCATTTAGAAGCTGTTCCGCTTTGTTTGGAGTTGATTTTTCTTCTATCTTTCCATCTGAGCCATCTTCTTTTACTTCTTTCTTTTCTTCTAAAGTTTCAGATAATTCTTCTTCCTTTTCTGCCGCCTTTTCTTTTGTCTTTTCAATCAGCTTTTCAGAATTTTTCTTCCGTTCTTCCCGGAGCTTATCACTCAATTTTAACATACCATCGTTTCTGCCTTGCATTCTGCAATGATATTTTCCGTTTTCATCAATATAACTGTGCTGATACACTATAGTCCAGCCACTGGCTTTTGCCATGCTTTCTGCCAATTTAGACATAGACTCAACGCCTTTTATCATGTCTTTCATATCCTTCTCTTTTTCGGGGTCATTCTGTATTTTTTCCAAAAGTTTTGGATTAACAGTCAATGACTTGCCGTTTCGGGCTGATGAACAGGCATTTCCAACCTTAAACTCTACGCTTGGGGCAAGTTTCGCCAATTCGTTTGCATACTCTGCTGTACTCTTGGATTTGCTGTTTCCTGCTGTTTCCTGCGTTTTTTCTGTCCCTTTCTTTTTTGTGCCGCTTGTAGCACCGCTTTCTGTCATGGTTTGTGCTGCATAACTGCTGTAATTGTTTGTAATCTCCATTGCCATGATTTTGTCCTCCTTGATCCTGTTCTTAAAATCCGTTTTCACTTCTGCTCATATACTGCACTGTCACTTTTCTTATCGGTAATCTGTCTGTAAAATCCTATACATTTATCCCGAGGTACAGATTTTTTCCCCGAAGTACAGATTTTTATGTTTTTTCTCCAAATCTGCTCTAAATTATCCTAAAGTACCCTTATGGTTTGCGCCATCCCGCCTACTGGTTCAGAATCACATCACTGTAAAATTTCCCGCCACCGTTCTTATAGAGGACGCTGCCCCCGTATTTCTCCACACACCGCTCCACGTTCAGGCAACCGATTCCAGTGCCCCTCCCGCCTGTGCTGACCGGTTTGCCGTTCTTTATCCTTACTTCCTTTTCCACACTGTTCTCAATGCGTATGGAAAGCATCTCATTATAGTTTCTGATATGCACCTTAATACAGCGTTCCCCGCAGCATTTTAGGACAGCCTGCATTGCGTTTTCCAGAAGGTTCCCAAAGAGCGTTGTCACATCCACCGGCTCTATGAACCCAAGCCCTGTGCTTTCCACCCTTACCACAAACCGGATGCCGATGCTCTCCGCTGCCTGCTTCCTGTCTGCAAGGAGGATGTTCAGCATCGGATTGTCGGAATATTCCTCCGGCACAAGGGGCTTCAGGATGCCCCCGATCTGCCTTGTGTACTCCATCGCCTTATCCGTCATACCTGCTTTATATAGTTCTTCTATGGAGCGGAGATGCTTGCTGACATCATGGAGGACTTCAATGGACTTTCCATATTTCTCCCTCTGCCTCTCATAATGCTCAAACTGCATACTCTCCTGCTGCTTCATCATGGCGATCTGGAACTCCATGCTGTTCTTATCATCCTCCACCTTCAGGGAATAGAACAGGTACAGGTTGGCAAAGACGATACAACATAAATTTGCACAGAGCAGGAAATAGTCCGCTTTCCTTGTGACAGCTGTTGCAAGGATAATAAAATTGACTATACTGTATAAAAACATAACAAGGTAAAGGATCACCTGCGTCCGGCTCTGCCTGTAATCCTTTTTCCACAGCCGCCTCATCAGGGCATAGTAAAAGAAGATCAGCACCAGCTTGGAAAATGCCACCTCTATACTGTTTCTGATTACCATATCTCCCGGCATAAGTGAAAGTTTATCCATCAATAGGTCAATGCCAAATACACCAATCCCCTCAAACAGCGCAACCATCATAAAAAAGCATTCCAACTCCAGCACCCGCCAATATCTCCTGCCGCTTTTATCCTCATAGAAGATAAAGCTGGCAATGCCGAACACCAGAAAGTTTGCTGCCATATTCCACCATGTACTGTGTTTCAGGTTTACCAGTGTCACGATCACTACGGAGGCAGCGGCGGCAATCCGGTAAACCCACGGATTTACAAAGGCTTTCTCATAACGGTCACCCATGAACTGGAACATCAGTCCGGCAACGATCACACATGACAGAAAACAACTGAACAGATATACTAAATTTTCCATGCCCCTACTCCCCACTGTTATGGATGTATTCATTGAGCCGTTCCTTGAACTGCGCCACCCGCTTCTGCGACAGCGGCACTGACATGCCGTTTTTTAATACAACCTCATACCCCTTTGTCTTTGCCACATTTTTAAGGTTTACAAGGATGCCCCGGCAGCTCGTCTCAAAGCCGTAGGGCTGCATCCTCTCCTCCAGTCCGCTGATGGCATCCGGGTACTCGTACACCATATTTTCCGTCACGATTTTAACCTTCTTTTTTGCCTTGATATATTCAAAGTACAGGATCGTATCAGCAGGAAGCAACAGGGTAGGTTTTTCCGACTGGACACCATTTTCCTCATAAGATACATTCCTGAATTCCAGCCGCACCTCCTCCTTTTGGTACTGCCGCAGGAATGCCTGCAGCTGTTCCTCCAGTGCTTCCGCCGATACCGGCTTTTCCAGAAAGGCAAAGGCATGTACGGTGTTCACCGCATCCATGCAGTATTGTCCGAAATTGGTGGTATATATGATCTTTGCGGAGTGGTTCCGGCTGTAAAGCTCCTGCCCCGTTTCTATCCCGTTCCTGCCCTCCATCATGATATCCATGAAGATCAGGTGGAAGCTGCCGCCCGACTGCAGCAGCTCCCCACCGGAAGTAAAGTTTTTGATATGGTATTCTTCTGTGTATTTGTCTAAAAGCGGTTTCAGGATGCCTGTGAGATTATCCCTGTCCGCCTTTTCGTCCTCGCAGACTGCTATCTGAAGCATTGGTTCCTGCCTCCTTTTGACGATTTATGATTTAATAACCTATTTTACTATAAATACAGCAATATTTGCATTACTTTAATATCTTTCCTAAACAGGTCCCGTTTTAGATAGATATTTCACTTATTATTTAAAACTGTACTGTAATGTATAACATTTCCCCTTTGTACTCAGCGCTTATCTGTCCGCCCATTCGCTCTGTCAGTAACTTTGCAATAGAAAGCCCTAAGCCTGTGGAGTAATAGTTTGTTCCTACAGTATAAAAACGTTCAAACAGCCTGCCCACAATCACCGAATTTAAGGTTTGTGCCGTATTGGAGAATGTTATGGTGCCATTTTCTTTCATATCAACAAACAAATCTCCGTCTGAATGTTTTAAAGCATTGCTTATGATATTGGAAAAAATACGGTTTAATGCACTTACATCCAACATTCGCCAGACAGGTTCCTCTGGCATGGCTATCACTGGCTGAATACCTTTTTCCTGCATCATCCCATAAAAGGACAGCAGGCTCTCCCCCAACACACTGACAACATTTATTCTCTCCCTCTTAAGCTCATAGGAAGATGCGGCTATACTATAGCGAAACATTTCTTCCGTCAGGCTTATCATCACATCTACCCGGTTCTGAACCTGTGCAAGATACTCATCCACGGCCGCGCTTTTTTCTTCATGTTTCAAAAGATTAAGATAACCACAGATTGCTGTCAGCGGAGTACGCAGGTCATGCGAAATATTTGTCACGGAGTCTTTCAGTTCCTGATCTCCCTGCTGATAACAGCGGCGTTCTTTACGAAGCAGGCGAAGTTCTGTATTGATCCGGTCAGCCAGTTCCCGCATGTTCTTATCACGACTGGAAATATCAATAAGGATATTTGTATCGGTCTTAAGCCTGTCTGCAAATGCTTCCATGATCTCTCTAACAGATTTTTCCATGAGATATATTTTTATTGATAACATTATTATGATGACCACTAATATACCGACAAGACTATAGACCATTCTTTTATCCCTTTACTTGATTGCCTTTTTCCTAAATGATAAAATTCCAGCAGCCGTTATACCTATACTTTCCACCGCAGAAAATAGAAATATTTTAGGGAATGGATTTTTCAGAATCTGCATTGGTAAATATTCCCCGTGACTCTCAAATATAGGCATACTTTCATAAGTCGCTTGGCCATATGGATTGATAAGCAGCAGATATTCAAAACCCATCCGGGTTCTGGCATCCATATAGTGTTCATCCAAAGAGTTTTCCACCTGTGATGTATCCGTCATGCTCATTTCCTGCTCCCGCAAAGCACTGTGAAAATTGGTACCCATCATACTTAGTCCAATATACAGTACAAGAAGAATCACTAAGCTTGACAGATTTGAGCTGCTTTGCATCGACACAAACACAGATATCGCAGTGATGAAAATGATAGTACATATACACGCAAGATAATAAGCAAAAAGTGTCTGAACAGAAAAATAATATGTCCAGTTAAATATTGCCCCTGCAATTATAGTAGTCAAAACAGATAAATGAAACAAAATGACAGCAGCGAAAATATGCAAAATAAGCTGAGCCAAATAAATCTCCATTCTGGTATGTCCCGTAGCCAGCTTATTGCGGATTGTTCCACAAGAATATTCCATTCCAATAAATTGCGAAACACAAATAGCAGAGAATGCTCCGATTACAATCATAATATAAAACAAAAAACTATCAATAACCGGCGGATTAAAATATAGTACCGAAAACAGGACGACTGCCGCACATTCAATATAGTAAAGCCTGAAATGGAATAACCTGCGAAGCTCAGCAAAAAATATTCTACTCATAACTGCTACCTCCTACCAATGAAAAAAAATAACTCTCCAGATCTTCATCCTTTTCCTGCATGGAAAAAATCTCGCAGTTTTCCTTTGCCAGCTCTGCAGCAAGTTTGGATATATTTACTTTT
>CAQBGY010000119.1:6215-9069 GCA_948759685.1 uncultured Eubacterium sp. | reverse complement strand
CTCTTTCCCTACACGACGCTCTTCCGATCTATCACCTTTATAAAGCCATAGTTTGCCTATACCGATAAGATGCCGTTTGCAATAATCGTGGTAAATGTCAAACATCTGTGGATAACGCAGTTTGTAAACCAGCGCAATGCCTTTTCCCATCACGCCCACGCAATTGACCGTGTTGACAACGGTCTGTGCTTTCGTATTAAAGATGTTTCCTCTTACTATCGTTATGTTGTTCATGTCGTTTATGCTAAATGTTTTGATATACGAGCCATTCTTTTGTCCTTGCTTTCGGGTCAACGAAAGAGATATTGAACGGAATGTCTGTCTTCTTCCATGCTATAGTACCCTTTAAGCGTAGTTCGTTTGTTGTGTCATGAATAACTTCGCAAGCAGACAAGTCGAACTCCACTTCAGACATTTTCTCGCCTGTGACGTTGAAATAGTATTCATCCTCAAAGTCGGTTGACAGGCGAACGTTGTCTTCTGATGACGAAAGATTAAGTCTGCGGTTTTCTTTCTCAAAAAGACTCTCATCGCAGTATGCCACAATCTTCTCAGAGATTGGATCATCTGCAAAGATTTGTTTCAATAGCTCCGCATAAGAACTATCGTAGCATATAATTTGGAGAGACTTGAGTTCGCTAAAGTCAAATTCCGACATAACAAGAAATTCTTGCTGAGAGTATCTCATTACTTTACTCATCTCGTTCAAATGCACTTCACGACTATATTTGCCAGAACTTTTTGCTGTTATATATGCATCTTGCATTGTGCTATACAGATATTCAAGTCCTAATGATTCTGGTTTAACAATGATTTGATACACATTCGGGGTATCCGACTGCATATTTTTGTCGCTGTAATAACATTTCTCTGGAATCTTCGCCAAGACTTCATCTATGTCAAACCTGAAGAACACAGGTATAGGACATTTCGGTAGACCCAACCCAACAGCTTTTGGATATTTGCTTTTCCATTCGAGTGTTGATTCCCATTCACCATACCAATTTTTATACCACTTTGTTCTCCACTCGCCTAGTTTTGAATCAGCGCCCAAAGCCTCATTGTAATACTGTGTAGGAGTACAAGGACGGAAGTAGAAGCGAGCAAATTTGTGTGCCTTGCTGCTGCGGAACACAACAGAACCCGCAGAGTCATATTTCAATAATCCTAATTCCTCCGCACGGTCACGGCTGAGGATTTTTCGACTACGGATAACATCTATTGCGTTGTAGAAATGCGTGAAATGGTAGATGTGCGGATTGCTGCGATAATCCTTGATTCTGTCGGAAAATGTCACGATGCTGCGATGGTCAGCAAAGATGCTTTCAAAATCAGGAATGTCTTCTTGAACTTTTATATTCCGCATCAACTCTGACCAGAACCATTTGTCCTCGTACTTGCGAACCAGTTCCTCTGTAAACTTTATTTTCTGCGACTGAGAAACAAATCTCCAATTGAGTCGGTTGGCAAATTCCTGCAACATTTCAGTCGCAACATCCACACCAAGACGTTCATTAAAATCATCCCATGAAATAGCATCGTTGTATTTCTTCAAGAAATCAACTGTTGCGATAGAAAGGAGTGCGGGACAACGATTGACAAATACATTCCAGTTAATTTTATCCTTGAATGTATCAATTACAACGCCTGTAAGTTCCTTGTTTTCAGAAACTGAATCCCAGTCTATTTCATGATTATGCTCGGTAAGATAAGTCAACAAATCAACAGACGGCACAAAGATGTCGAGAGTTGACAGGTAATGCCAATCCCAATCTTTTTCCTTGTGGCTGAGAACTACATCAAACGGCAAACCTTCGCGATGTGTAAGGAAATGCCAATCCCATGGTTTATTTTCGTGTTGGTCGATATATTCAAACGAGAAATTGATGCTTTCGTTTTGTACCAGAGCATTCCAATCCCATTGTTTTTTCTTATCGAATTTCTCTATTATTTGCTCAGTTAGTCCTATGTCTGTGCGGCGTGACAATTTTCTGAAATCCAATGAATCGGTAAACAACTTGAAGTAATAGTCTTTACCTTTTTGAGCAGAAATCCATGTTGCATGTTCAGATATGTATTCCCAATCCCATTCTTTTTTCTGTAAGAACAGTTTCGGTAGTTTCATGATGTTTGGCAGTTTTGTCAGTTTGTTGAAATCCCACTGAAAACTGTCATTGTTCAGCATGTCTTCGTATATGCGCAACCACAAACTTTGTGTTTTGTTTGCACCTGTCTTTGAGAACAGCCTGTTTGCCGCAGCAGATGCCGAGAACTTAGCCCACTGTACATTCTCTGTATGTTGCTCAATGTATTCCTTTACAGGAAACTCAGCCAGCTCATACATATGAGCATAATCCCAGCGATATTGTTCGCCGCTGTATTCATCGACGAGCGAAATGAGTTCGTTTGCAAGGAATTTGCTGGTTATTACTGTCCATATTTCTTCCGTCAAGTTCTGTCCAGAAATCACCTTGGCATAGGTTTCCAGAAACTTGTCAGCCAGCAATTCTTTGCTAGTAATACGATTGGCAAAAACAGTATGATTCCATTTATCAGCATACTTGTTTATATTAGATTGAATGTCTGCAACAGGCAGATTTTCTGTCAGATATTCCCAATCCAACATTTCATACCATGCCTCTTCATCCAATGTCGCCAAGTCAACAGATTGACAAATACTTTCTGTGAACAGAGTTTTGTTCCATCCTTCTGAGTAGCTGTCAAGGATGGTTTCTGTAGAAAGATTTGCAATCAATCGTTTCTGAATATCCAACGACGTAGCCAACAATTGACCGATTCTTGCTTTTGCCGACAACAAAAGGAACAATTCTTCCAACATTGAGATCGGAAGAGC
>CAQBGY010000119.1:0-6205 GCA_948759685.1 uncultured Eubacterium sp. | reverse complement strand
CAACACATGATAATTGTCGCGGCATCCACTATATCCCAATGCGAGGTAATGAAAGCGAGGTCGTGGCAAATTGCTGGATTCTGTGACAAAGCAATCTTATTCCATTGGAAATTCGGATTATTGTCAACAATTGCAGAATCTGTTACATGGTGAGAAACCCAACTGTAACCTTGCGGAGTTGTTACTTTATCGCTGTATTTCTGGAAGAAGTTCGCATTCCAAACCAAGTTCGGGTTACACTCAAATCCCGTCTGATATGTAGTTGAAGGCCAAGAAATCAATCCACAAGATTCAAAGGAATCAATAATCTCGTCAGCCCAAATAAAACCAAGACTGTTGGCATTGAATCGCAGAGGTAGTTCTGAGGCCCGGATACTGTCTTTCAGTGGTTGCGATGTTGCATAAAGGCTGGCGAGTTTATTGTCAGTAAAAATGCGCTGCACAAGTATCTGCATATTGATATGCGGATACAAGACAGCGATGTTAGAGACAATAAAGTCAATAGGATATTCAGTCACTATAAATTGCCAATCCCAGCGTGCATCGGGGTTTGTTACTATGTATTGACGTTGCGTATCATCCAGTTCTTTTGTGATATCGGTAAGGTCGAACGGAATGTCGCCAAGATGTTGTACAATGAAGTCCATACCAACAATAGGTAGAACGTCATCCCAATCCCATTGGTCATCGTCTTTCCCCTCAGGGAATGAATGTTCGACGAGGAATTTCTGTATTAACTCCTTCTCTACGGGAGTGCGGGCGAACAATGTGTATTTATCCCATGGATAATCCGTTGAATGGGTGGAAATATATTGGCTGTCAAGCCTGAGTGTCAATGCCCCCCAGTCCAAGTCTTGAATGTGGTTAGGGATTGTATTTTTCAAAACTTCTACATCGCAATACTTTGACAAAGAATGCCAACGATCAGCATCACATTGTGAAATTATAAGCTGAAGTAATTGTGGGTCAGTCCAAACTAATCTGGGGTCTTCAATCAGTTGGTCAACCTCGATAATATCTTCAAATGGCTGCAATGCCTTGTAGTCCAGAATAACATCTGGATTGTTGACAAGGCGATAGTACAGGCATTGTTCCACTTTACGTTCTTTTGCATCGGTGTTAACTTTAAGTTCAAACAGAGCATTCAATACCGGACAGCTATTGCTTGCCGAAATGAAATTCAGTGAATATTTACCTTCTGTCTCGTAAAGTTCAATATCCAGTTTAATTGGCTTTACACCCAAATAATTGGTGAGCTCAGCTTTGTAAACACAGATTCCTTCTGGAACTTGCATCTTTAAGTTGTTTACCAGCATATCATCTGTCCCTCTGTTGATTACTTCACACAAACAATCTTCGTAATTGAGAGTTTTGGAATGGTCAAGCGAAAGAGACAAACCCAATTCAGAATGGAACGGATAAAGCGATACGATTCCGCCATCAGCATCTTTCAAATTGACAAACTCTAAGGCATCTGTGTTGGCAGATAAGAATTTGTATTTCTCTTTGTTCTGCAAACAAATCTTGCCTAAAGCAGTAAGGGTTACGGTCCCGTTTTCTTTGTCAACGTTTATTATTCCCCATTCTTGCACCGAATGTAGGAACTTATGGAATAGTTTATTTTCTGCCTCGTCGTAGTACATACCATTTTCTGGCTGCGCTTCTACATCGAAACCGAGAGCCCGTCCAAGAGCAACACATTCAAGTTGTGCGTTTTCACTTTCCAAAAGCAATTCGCCGACAAGTATGTCTAATGGCTCCAGTTTGTGGGTGGTGTAGTATTCAACTGTGCAAGAACGCGTTTTCAGAGCAAGCGAACGCGATTGTCTATCTTTCTCGATAGAACGATATGTCAAATTGTTGTATGTCTGATATCCCATATTAGTCGGCTACATTAAAAAGATGCTGCAAATAAATACCATACCACAAGCCTGTTCCACAAACGTGGATTTGCTTGATATTAAATTTCTCCATAAGCAGAAGATACATCGGCAATCCCATTCGTAGGGTGAGCATATCGTCAATAGCATCGCCTGTCATTTGTTGTTCCCAACGAACCAAATCACCAACGGTATTGAACTTCTCCTGCAATTCTATTGTGAGATTCTCAATCTTTTCGGCAATCTGCTCGTGGTTGAGAATACAATCATGTTGTTGTGCGTTCTTTTTCTTTCCTGTTGCATGAGTTATAGCAGAACCTACGCTGACACAGAATGTATCTTCGTTAGTTTGCATAGTCGTGTTCATATTCTTGGTAAACGCCACCATTCTGTCTCTCAGTATTTGGTCACTTTTTTTGAATGCATCGACCAAAAGTGTAGTTTGCGGAATGTCTTTTGTTAAGATATTGCGCAAAGCTGTTGTACCGAGGTTAATACTGTATGAACCTTCCAATTCACCCTGATTGAACACACTGACTTCGGTAGAACCGCCACCTTGGTCAACCATCACAGAATGTCTTGATTTCTGAATATCCAACTTGTAGCGTGATGATATGCCGTAGGCAAACATTGTCGATACAGATTCTTCCTTCTTTGACAGAATGCGCACATTTATTCCAGCCTCACGACGGATGCATTCTATCACTTCGTCACGATTCTTTGCTGTACGATAGGCAGCAGTGGCAACAGTGTAAACAACATCGACACCTTCAAAACGCATTTTCTGTTTCATCCTTCTGATTACAGGAAGGACCCTGCCCCTGAAGTATTCCATATTCATCACGTTCTGACTGTCTAATCCTTTTCCTGCTTCTGGTTTGGCAGCATCACGAATGAAATTGTTGAAATCGAATCGTGTTGCAGTCTTGATTGTTTCTTCGTCTCTGCCGATAAGCAATTTCACCGCTTTTGTTGACAATTCAAGGACTGCGAAATGCGGATTTTCAACGGGTTGCCCGTCTGGTGTAAGCCATGTTTCTTTTATACGCAGATTCTTGTCTGTTTCTGCGTTGATGTCACGAGTGTTCAAGTTTACAGAACGTTGTATAGGCATTGGTACTCTGACAATTTTCGCCACACGTTCTTGTTTCGGTTTGCGAACATTCCATTCTATAATCCTGCCATTAGGATTATTTTTTACCTCATCAAATACATTCCTGTAAATGGCTTGCCCTTGCGGATTGGTGTAGTTGCTGAAATGTTCGCCGTTGCCAACGATGATAAGTAGCCTCTTTGCTCGTGACAAAGCCACGTTAAGACGATTGGGTGATTTGGCAAAACCGTATTCTTTTTGTGCCGGAAAACCCACATTCGGGAATCTGTTGTAGTCTGGTTTTTGTCCCCATTTCTGCGCAATGGAGTTGCTTCTTACCATTGAGACGATGATAATGTTGCGCTCCATTCCCTGGAATCGATCAACAGAACTCATCTTTATATTGAGTCCTTTCTTTGTTTCCTTATCCACGATTCCTTTCAATCGTTTCAACTGACTGCCATAGAATGTAATCAGTCCGATTTCTCGGTCTTCATTGGTAGGCAGAGACTCCTGATAACTGCGGAAACTCTCTGATTTTGAAAGCTGCGACAACACCCACTCTATGGCTTCAACCTCACCTCTGTTTGCTCGTGATGTTCCGTCTCGAACTTCCGGAGAAGATGTGTTTATCCAAATAACGTGATTGTTTGGCGAAATGAGATTAGGAATATCAATGCCGTGTTCTCGGCTTTCGTTGGCTACACCACATTTTAGTCCACCGTCATCGACATAGAACTGCTCAATGACACGATTGATGTCGTTGTGCATACGATACTGTGTGTCGAAAGTACCACGTAGAGACGAGTCAATTTGTCGGAAGAGTCTTTCAAAATGCGACTTCTCCAGAATGTCGAAATTTTTTCTTACATACGACTCTAATTGTTCTATCTGGTCATGTTCTTCCCTGCTGTCGGTTTTCAACCTTTGCATATGCAGTTTGAACAAGATGTCTTCCCTGTCAAGATTAGGAGGCAGCTGACGATGGTCACCAATGACTACTGCTTTCTCGCCATATACAAGAGGGAGAGACAACTCGGCTGGAGTTGCCTTGCTGGCTTCGTCCTGAATGACCGTATTGAAACGCAAGAAGACAGGATAACCGTTTTTCTCTGTCTCGCCAAAGATTGCACGAAATCGTTTGATGAAACGTGAATCTCTGTGTTTTCCCTTTGCTTCTGTGGCAGAGTAGTTGGTATCGGAAATAGAACTGCAAGTAGCTCCTATGACATTACAGTGGCTGACATATTCCTGATATACTTCTTTTCGCCATTCAGACGGTAAATCTGTGAGGAAATCAAACCACAAGCGTTTCAAGTCTTCCCGTTGCAAGTGAAGTTGTGACCGCTTGTAGATGTTCTTCATCCATCTGTTCAATACAAGTTCCTGCGGATTAAACGACTTATATTCGTCTGTATCTATAGCAACAGCATTGTCTTCTGTGTCAATATCTGACATTTCGATTCCTGCCCACTTCTTCATCTCCACTTGTGAGTACGCAAAACCTTCGGCAGAAAATTTGTCACCAGCAGCCACACGAATTGGTTTAACTATGTTGTGGAGAGAAAATTTCAGTCGGTCTAAAGCATTGTCAACTGCAAGGTTGGCTTCCGATGTAAGCAAAATTCTACCGTCTGACTTTTGCTGTACCAGTTGCCAAATCAGTTCGGCTATAGCTGTTGACTTGCCTGTTCCAGGAGGACCTTGTACGATGGCAAGGTCTTTGGCTTCAACTGCTTTCGCTATTGCCTGAATTTGTGATTCATTGAGAGACTTGTTAAGTTGGCATTTCTTTATTTGTTCGACTCGTTGTTCTATAGCTACATCTTCCAACTTGGTTGCTTTTGAAGCATCAAACAAATAGGAAGCTAGTTGAGGATTGACTAAATCTTCGGGATGCTCAGTGATTCTGTCGAACGAATCTCTAAGACGATTGACCTTTTCTATTTCGCCAGTCATATCGTCCATGTCGGGAATAATAGCAGTGATGCAATCATTCTCAGCCATTTCCTTTATCTTGCCGCAATCTTCTGGCAAAAGATTAAACGTAACATTGGGATATTCAATTTTGCTGAGCTTGCCAAGTTTGTATTCATTCTCTCCGTCTTTGATGATGAATCTTTGTCCATAAAGTCCACCAAAGCGAAGCCCTTCTTTGTCTAACAATGCTTCATTGTCGAGAGTCAACAGGAAACGGTCAGCTCCATCTTGCGGATAATTGATTTCGTAAACAAATCTTGCCGGGTTGAAGGTGGTTTGTCCGCCTTCTTCCGCTAAGTCTGGCACTCCATTGCGAATGCCGTTGAGAGCATAGCCGAGTTCTTCCTTCAAATCCTCCAATGCAGTACGATTCTCGTATGGAACAGTGACAACCATTAGATTTTCATTGATTTCAAAAAAATCCAACTGAGAATAGTAGTTTTGAAGGCGAGTCTTGATGATTCCTTTTGAAGTTTCGTCCGCGTCCTTAATCTGTATTTCAACAATAGGATTGGGGCGCACAGAAACATACATATTACTGCAAGAATCAACAAACTGTTGTATGTTTGAACACAAATCCAAGTCAGTCTCAAAATACCAGAAGCCTGACAATATTCTGTGACGGACGACATCTGTGCTAAATAGCCTCCTTACTTCGTTTTTGAAGTTGTCGAAATGGATTTGCGAGTCTATTTGAGCCGTCAATTTGTTACCTTTGGGATTCAAACTGGCAGAACCTTTTTTCAATGGAATTGCCAACTGCATATATTTCAACATATAGTGTTGAATATTCGTCAGCACCATCCATATAGAGCGCAAGTTAGTGTCTTCATCTGACATATTAGCAATATCTTTCTTGACTTGCTCAACTTGATGCTTTCGATCAATGCGCTTTCTTATTCTCATTGTCAGACTTACTTTCCCGTCTGGCTTAATCTCAGACACTGCACATCGTACTTTATCCCCAATAGATAAAACATCACCAACATTGCCATATCCAATTTGCGGAACAACTTGCGAGAAATGAATCAATCCATTTTGGAATGGACCGATTTCTACAAAAGCACCAAAATCTTTTATATTGATAATCTTTGCTTCTATTATTTGACCTACGGTGTATGCCATATTGTAAATTAGCTTATAAATTATAAGGCTCTATTAAAACATCAATTATAACATTAAGTATGGAAAAGGGAATATATCCAAATCGTTTAAGGGTAGTATTGGCTGAAAAACAAATAACAAACCGTTG
>CAQBGY010000118.1 GCA_948759685.1 uncultured Eubacterium sp. | reverse complement strand
CCGGGCAGGGCGGCGGGCTTCAAACCGTTTCCATGACAGAACTGTATGATACGGTTTACCCGCCGAGAACGCCTGTTGTGGACGGCTTTCTGTATGGCGGCACTTATCTCTTTGTGGGTGCGCCGAAAGTGGGGAAATCGTTCTTCATGGGACAGCTTGCCTACCATGTGGCTATGGGGCTTCCGCTGTGGAATTATCCAGTGAGAAAAGGAACGGTGCTATATCTTGCACTGGAAGATGATTATGCAAGGCTTCAGCGGCGGTTGTCCGTTATGTTCGGCGTGGAGTGTGCAGACAATTTATTTTTTGCAACGCAGGCAAAGACACTGAATAAGGGACTGGACGGAGAATTAGAGGGCTTTATCAAAGAGCATAAGGACGCAAGGCTGATTATCATTGACACGCTCCAAAAAGTGCGTGAGGTCGGCGGGGACAGATACAGCTATTCCAGTGACTATGAGATTGTGACAAAGTTAAAATCATTCAGCGATAAATACGGTGTTTGTCTGTTGATGGTTCATCATACCCGCAAGTTGGAGTCCGAGGACAGCTTCGATATGATTTCCGGCACAAATGGGCTTCTCGGTGCGGCAGACGGGGCGTTTATCATGCATAAGAAAAAGCGCACGGACAACACGGCGGTCATGGATATTGTGGGGCGTGACCAGCCCGATCAAGAACTGACGATAGAGTTTGACCGGGAACAATGTATTTGGAAATTTCAGAAAGCGGAAACGGAATTGTGGAAACAGCCGCCGAACCCATTACTTGAAGCAATCAACGAATTTCTGACAAAGGAAATGCCGGAGTGGGAGGGGACGGCAACGGAACTTCTGAAACAGTTGCCGGATATGCAGTTGTCGGCAAATGTGCTTTCACGGAGATTAAATGTAGTGAACAGCCAGTTGCTTAATGACTACGGTATCTTCTATGACAACAAGCGGGGGCATGAGAGAAAAATCATTCTGAAACGGCTAGAGCAAAAAGAGTAAGTGCGACGATATGCGTCGGTTGCGACGGTATTTTTGATAGCGGGGCGGTATAGAAAATATCGACGCTATCGACGCAAACCGACGCATGGGGGAGCAGTAAAGCGGCGAAAAGCCGCCCCGTCCGTCAGGACGGAAAAGCCCCCGGCAGGGCGCAAAGGCACTTTTGATAGAGCGTAGCCTGTCGAAAGTGCTTTTGCGTTACTTTCGGGAAAGTAACAAAGCCGAAGCGAAGAAACTTCGCTTTGCGCCTATTCGGCGCAGTAAAATTAGTAGCACAAATATATAGAATATGGAGGATATGCCTATTGGAAAGAACGATTAGCGGTATGATGGGGAAAGGTTCGGTCAATCACAATACAAGAGCCTTTACAGCTAAAAATGTAGATAAGGAACGTAGCCGGGAGAACGTGGAATTTTGCCACTCGGATATAAAAGAAGTTTATCATACTCTTTTTGATGAAGCACTGGAACGCTACAACGCAAAGCAGAAACGGAGTGACCGAAAGATTGACGATTATTATGAGAAGATATGCCGGGGCAAGCAGGAGAAATTATTTTATGAGGTAATCTTCCAAATCGGCAATAAGGACGATATGAACGTACAGAGCAATGAGGGGCAGTTGGCGAAAGAAATTTTATGTGAGTTTATGGAGCAGTTTCAGAAAAGAAATCCGAACCTGTTTGTATTTTCAAGCCACTTGCATATGGACGAGCAGACGCCGCATATCCACATTGATTTTGTTCCCTTTATCCGTAACAGTAAGCGTGGACTTGATACGAGAGTTTCCCTCAAAGGTGCATTAGCAGAACAGGGCTTCAAAGGCGGCACAAGAGGAATGACGGAATGGAATGAATGGATTGAAGCGGAGAAGCAGGAACTTTCAAAAGTTATGGGGCGTTATGGCGTACAATGGAAACAGTTAGGCACACACAACAAACACTTGTCCGTACTTGATTTTGAAAAGCAGGAACGGCAGAAAGAGGTTGCGGAATTGGAACAGACAATCTCCGACAGTAAAGAGGAATTATCTGACATTCTTCATCAGCAGATAGCGGCAGGACAGGAAACGGAACAGATACGGAAAGAGGGCGAAGCGATCCGGCAGGAAGTATCAGAACTTTCCACTACAAATCTTCTTTTGAAAGAGCAGATGGAAACGCTGACAGAAAATAAAGAAAAGCTGCTGTCTGAAAATGAAAAATTGGAGAAACAGCAGAAAAAGTTACAGCAGGAAATCAACAAAATGGTGCAGTCAAAGGAAGTCATGGAGCGCAACATATACGCCTATGACGAAGATGTGAAATGGCAGTTGCCGGAGCCGGAGGCATTGATGAGCGCAAAGAATTATCGGGATAAAAAAGCACTCCCGCTTGTAGAAAAATTGAAAGAAGTCGTTAAAAATCTGACTATCAAGTGTGTACAGCTTACGGAGCAGGGAAAGAAGCTGACCGCCAAAGTGGACGGGCAGAAGAAACAGATTAGCCGCTTGACGGATAAGGTCATGGAGCAGAGCGACACCATAGACCGATTGCAGGAAAAAGCGTCTGATTTGGGGCGATTGGAGCGTCATTTCGGCAGGGAACAGGTACAGTCGATAGTAGAGCAGTCAAAAGCATTAGAGCAGGCAGAAAGGGCAAAGAAACGCCCGAAACGTGCCTTTGAGATGAGCCGATAAGAAAGGGGGATTGACAGGATATGACGGATATGGAGAAGAAAGTCATGGTGCGGCTGTGTGCAAAGATACTGACGGAAACAGAGTTATATGATACGGATATGGAAGTGCGCAATCTGATTGACTGGATATGCGTGTCGGAGCAGATTAAAACGAATAACAATACAATCCGTAATCTGACCGGGGAATACAAGAAGATAGAGCTGGATTGCCGGGAGGGAGTGCGGGCGCAGTTGGAGCGCATGAAAGAACTTTGCAAGGGGCGGAACAGTCTGTATGAAAAGCAGAATGACTTGAAAGGGCAGAAATGGAAGATTGAGAAGTCGTTGGAGCGATAAGAAATATAGGGCGTAGCGGTTGCTATGCCCTATGTTTGTGTGGCAAATGAAAATAAGAAGTGGTATAATCAAATAGTCAGTCATGATATTGAGAAGATAAGATATGAAAGGATTATAAATATGTCAAGGCAAATACGAACTTCTGCGAAAGCAGTTATAATTCAAAATGATAAATTGCTTGCAATAAAGTTGAATGATGGCAAGGAAGAATGGTACATTTTACCCGGCGGAGGTCAAGATTGTGAGGAAATGCTTCCTCAGACTGTTGAAAGGGAAGTTAGAGAAGAAGCAGGAATAGAGGTTAAATGTAAAGATTTGCTTTTTGTTATAGAAGGGGTTCACGGTGAGAGTTTTCACAGAATGGATTTAGTATTTTTATGTGATTACTTGGGAAATGCCCAAAATGCAACACTTCAAGGTGATACTAATCAAGTTGGGTTTGATTGGCTGGATTTGTCTATATTGAATAAATTGCCATTGTTCCCGTCAAAACTGCGCCGCCCGATAATGAATTTTCATGAGGGAAAAGAATATATGAAATATCTTGGAAATGAGGAGATAGGTGATCCAGAATGCTTAGAATAGATGAATATATTGACGAATTAATAATTTTATTAAAAGACGCTTTGGGTGAAAGGCTGATGTATATTGGATTACAGGGCAGCTATCTCCGTAAAGAAGAAACTAAAAACAGTGATATTGATATTATGGCTGTGATTGACAATCTTTCGGTTGAGGATTTGAAAACATATCAAAAAGCACTCGTTTCCATAGGAAATTTTGAAAAATCCTGTGGCTTTATTTGTAGCAAAGCTGATTTAGAACATTGGAATCCGTTAGAAATATGTCATTTATTGAATACAACAAAAGACTATTACGGAGAACTAAAAAAACTTGTTCCTGCATATACCATTGAAGATGAAAGAAACTATGTAAAATTAAGTTTGAATAATCTATATCACGAAATTTGTCACCGCTACATACACGCTGACAAGGATTATAATGTTATAAAGATGCCGATAACTTGTAAATCCGTATTCTTCATTATGCAACATTTGTATTATCTAAGTAGTGGTAATTTTATTTCATCAAAACGGGAATTGCTTGAGTGTGTAAAAGGCGAGGATAAAACTGTTTTGGAATTGAGTATATCATTACAAAATAATATCGACTATGATTTTGACAAAGCTTTTTCCACTTTGTTTAATTGGTGTCAGAATACGTTATCAAAAATGTGACCGAAAGTACAATTATGTATTCTGATATTAACGGAATAGAAATATTTCTATTTGCATGGGAGTAAGGCTTTTTCTGATTATTTCCTAATGATATGAAAGACATGGTGCTAGCACCATGTAATAAAGGCAGTTAAGCAGAAAATGGGAGTTGGCGATTGATTTGTTACGCTTTAGTCCTTTTGAAAGCCTTATTTTGCAAGGTTTTTAGGACGTAAATAAATGCAGAACGATATTTTATACCTTTACCCTCAAAAATAGGTTTTTACTGCGTAACATTTGAAAAATGGCTTGCTAATCTGTGGGGATTTGCTATAATAGATGCGTGGCAACATTTTGGCAACAGAAAATCAGCAAGTCATAATAAATGATGTAATTGAAGTAAAAATGGGCGTGTATTTGCATAAAACTTAAACAAATACAGTTAAGGACAACAAAGAACACGCCGAGTTCGAGTAAAATGTTAAATCCCTGCAAAGCCAGTATTTATAGGCTTTGCAGGGATTTTTTTATTGGATATGGGTACGGTTTGGGTACAAATTTTTTAATCTTCATTTTTAGGGTTTAATCCAATCTTATCCATAAAGTCATCATGTGTCTTTTGAATTTTGAGGTTCATAGTAAAAGGTTCAGATTCTGGATAAATATCCATCCAGACATCAAAGGCTTTTTCAGCTTGTAGAAGAGCTTCTCCACGTTTTCTTACGTCTTTAATAGAATTACATATTTCAACTTCTTGCATATATTCTTCATAACGGTGTAACCATGATGACATCAAGGCTAAAGTCCCAAAACTGATACCAACCATATCATTTCCATCTTTATCCTGACATTCAAAAAGGTGTCCGTCATATTGGCGGAAAACCTGGAAAAGTCTGTGCATAGCCTTAATTCCATCAAAATCAGAGTTAGCTAATACTTCTGGGTTGACTGCAAGGGCTTTTGCTATTTTTTCAAGAGAAGAAGGTTTAGGGTTTCTCCTGCCGCTTTCATATGCACGGATATAAGCTTCACTTGCACCAACTAATTCTCCTAATTGTTTTTGTGTAAGACCACGTTCTTTGCGTATACGCCGTATATTTTCACCAGTAGTCATTATAATCCTCCTTATTTTCCGAAGAAAAGACAGTATTAAATATTTTATAAGTAAAGAGAGTATTTCTCCTTATTAGCAAATTAAGTGTTCCTATAATATAGAATATCATATAAAACAAGAAAAATAAAGAAAAAGATATTGACACGAAACAAAAGTTACGATATTATATAAACGTAACAAAATGGTTCTTAACAGAAACAAAAATATGAAAGAGAGGAAATAATATGGACAAAAAAATTTATTACAATGCAGAAGAGATTGCATCTATGCTTGGCGTAAGTATAGGAAAGTCTTATAAGATTCTTAGGGAAATGAATACTGAACTTGCGGGGAAAGGTTTCCTTACAATTCCAGGAAAGATTCCAGTAGAGTATTTTAAGGAAAAATGGTATGGAGGTATTAAGGAGGCAAGCATATGAGCTGTAGTGCAAAGAAAGACCCAAATGGGACATGGAGGATACAATACCGTTGGACAGACTGGACAGGTACAAAAAGAAAATCACAAAGAAGAGGATTTAAGACTAAGAAAGAGGCAGAAGAATGGTATGCACGTTTTCTGCTGCAACAATCATCTGACCCATCTATGACACTGGCTGATTTCTGGGAAATTTATAAATCAGATATGGAAAAGCGTCTGCGTAAAACTACCATGAAGCAAAAAGAGTATGTGATGAATGATAAAATACTGCCTTATTTTGGGAAAAAACCAATTAATGAAATTACAGCACCCATGATAAGGAAATGGCAGGGTGAAATGATGGGTAAAGGATTTAAGCCTACTTATCTGAAAACGATAAATAACCAGCTTAGTGCAATTATGAATTATGCAGTAAATTTTTATAATTTACGTTCAAATCCTTGCAGGAAAGCTGGAAGTATGGGAAAAAGCAGAGCAGAGGAAAGACCATACTGGACTTTGGAAGAGTTCCAGAAGTTTCTGGATGCAGTTATTGATAAGCATGATTCATGGGTGGCATTCCAGATATTATTCTGGACAGGAATAAGGCTTGGAGAGCTTTTGGCATTACAAGTAAAAGATATAGATTTTAAGGAAGGTACAATTACAATAGATGAGTCACTTACAAGGCTTGACGGTGAAGATTTGGTTACAGCACCTAAAACAGAAAGTTCTATACGTGTTGTTACAATACATAAGGAATTACAGGAAGTTTTAAAAGAGTATATTGCAGCTTTATATCATGCAAAACCATCTTCCAGGCTGTTTGCAGGAAGGACAAAAAGTTTTTTTGAACATGAAATGGAACGTGGCATAAGGTTATCAGGGGTAAAGAAGATTACAGTCCACTGTACACGCCATAGCCATGCAAGTATGCTTGTACAAATGGGGTTTAGTCCAGTTGAGATTGCAAAACGTTTGGGACATGGCAAAGTTACAACTACGATTGAAACATACTGCCACCAGCCAATGGATGCACAAGTGAAAATTGCAGAAAGATTAGGAAAGGCAGAAAGGGGAGAGGAATATGGCTTGTAAAAGGAAAGACAGGTACAGACATAATGGTATTTCTTTCTGGCTTAGTGATGAAGAAAAGAGACAGGTAGAAGCAAATATCCTTTTATCAGGACTTTCTAAGGGGGAATATTATAGAAAAGCTGTATTAGGGCAGGAGTTAAAAGTCCCATCTGGATATTATATATCAGCAAGGATGGCAAAAGCACTGGAAGAAATACTTGGACACCTGAAGGATGGCAGCACAGAAGATGAAAAAATGTTATTAGAACTGGTAAAACGGTTATTGGAAGCTGATAAAAGATAAAGTTACTCCTGCTGGTAACAGGAGTAACTTATAAAAAGGGCAAGCCTTTCTATAATAAATCTTGCAAATCTATTATAACAAAGGCTTCCCATAATTAAAAGGAGGAAGTTTAGAAATTGAATATATTTTTAGAGGTAAAGGAGTATCTGACAGCAGAACAAGTGGCAGAAAACTATGGCCTGCATGTGAAAAAGAATGGTTTAGCCTGCTGTCCTTTCCATGATGATAAGCACCCAAGCATGAAGATAGACAAGAATTACCATTGTTTTGCCTGTGGTGCTGGAGGGGATGCTGTTGATTATGTTTCAAGGATGTTTGGTTTGTCACAATATGAAGCAGCATTGAAACTGGTAAAAGATTTCTGCTTGCCAGTCCAGTGTAAAGGTAACACAAAACCAGGCAGTTTAGCAAAGAAAAAAGACAGGGAAGCAAGAACAGAGCAGGAAAGAATAAATTATATTAAGAAACGTTTTAAAAAGTGGTGTGATAAAACTATAGATATGTTAAAAGGGTGTCTTTATGATATAGAACAGGCCAGTTCTTTTCTGGAAGGCAAACCTTTGGACTGTATTTTTTCAGAGGATTATGCAAAGCTTCTTTATACAGAGCCAGTAATAAATTACTGGTTAGATATTTTATGTTTAGGAAGTATGGAGGAAAAACAGGAATTATTTATTAAAGGAAGAAAAGAGGTGGAAGAAGTTGCAGGAAAAGTCCATACAGGCAGAAAACGTATTATGGAACGAAATAGGGGAAGTGCTGGGACAGGAAATGGGTACAACAGAGGATGTACAGGCAATCCTTGCAAAAAATGAAAAAGGAGCAGCAAGCCAGACCATAAATAACTGTATGATAGTGTTCCAGTGTGACCCCTTGTTAAAAGGCATAATACGGAAAAATGAATTATCTGGAAAAATTGATATAGTTGGTAATCCTGGTTGGAAACGTTCTTCTGTAAGCCTGACAGATACTGATGTGTACCAGGTACAATGGTATCTTGAAAAAAATTATGGATTGAAACATGACCGTAATATTAATAAAGCAATGAATATGGTGGCAAATGATAATAAGTACCACCCTATAAAGGAATATCTGGAAAGATTAGCATGGGACGGGAAGCCACGTATAGATTATTTACTGCCAAAATACCTGGGTGCAGATGACAGCAGGTATACAAAAGAGATAATGAAGCTGCTGATGTTTGCTGCTATCCACAGGATATATGAGCCTGGATGTAAATTTGAAATTATGGTATGCCTGGTAGGAGGACAAGGTGCAGGTAAATCCACATTTTTGCGTTTCCTTGCTATTAATGATGAATGGTTTTCAGATGACTTGAAGCGTATTGATGATGAAAATGTTTACAGGAAACTGCAAGGGCACTGGATTATAGAAATGTCTGAAATGATAGCAACTGTAAATGCAAAAAGTATTGAAGATATCAAGTCTTTTCTTAGCAGGCAGAAGGAAACTTATAAGATTCCTTATGAAACCCATCCAGAGGACAGACCGAGGCAATGTGTGTTTACAGGTACTTCCAACAGCATGGATTTTTTACCTCTTGACCGTACAGGAAACAGGCGTTTTGCACCAGTATTAGTTCATCCAGAAAGGGTAAAAAAACATATCCTTGAAGATGAAAAAGAAGCAAGGGCATATATACGGCAGGCATGGGCAGAAGCAATGGAATTGTACCATAATGGTGAATGGGAATTAAGCTTGTCAAAAGAAACAGAAATTTATTTAAAAGAGCTGCAAAAAGAGTTTATGCCAGAAGATGCAAAAGTTGGCATTATCCAGATATGGCTTGATGGGCTTGCAGAAGATTATGTGTGCAGCATTATGGTTTATAAAGAAGCATTACGGCATGAATATGATACCCCAAAAGACTGGGAACTGAAAGAAATTAATAATGTGATGAACCATAGTATTTCTGGATGGGAAAAGGTATCTTCACATAGGTTTTCTAAATATGGGACACAACGTGGATGGAAAAGGATAACA
>CAQBGY010000117.1 GCA_948759685.1 uncultured Eubacterium sp. | reverse complement strand
AGAGGCGGTGAAACGCGAGTGGTGGAATGTGGTGACGGAGAACTCGTGGGAGTATTTGGCGGGGGAGAAGAAAGAGGAGTTGTGAGGAGTATGCAAATAGGACACAGTTTTAATAATATTAGATGTTTGAGAAAGTGTCTATATAGATGGGAATATTCCTTTTTGAATGTTGATAAAAGACGGATTTTTTGCGATGTATCAAATTGGGTTACTTAAAATATTTAAACGGATAGATTCTTATGAAAATTGGAATACTTACATTACGGTTGTTTAAAAACTATGGAGGCATATTGCAAAATTATGCATTGAGTCGCTTCCTTCAGAAAAACGGTTATGATGTAGAAACTATTAATATAGTTTGGTCATATCAATTGAATGGGGTAAAAAAATATTTTGTTTGGCTTAAAAGATTGGTTAGGAATATGCTTATAGGAAAATGGTATTCACTTGATGAAGAAAAAATCCTGCGGAATAATGAATTAGTGGCGGCCCAACGTGTTAATGCTTTTAAAGAAAAGAATATTCCTTTGTCTCAAAAGGTGTATTCTTTACCTGGAGCGGACTTTAGTGATATTTCAAATAAATATGATACAATAATTGTTGGCTCTGATCAAGTTTGGAGGCCTAAATACACTGGTGGAATAGAAAAATATTTTTTAAGTTTTGCAGACAACAGAATAAAAAAAATAGCATATTCGGCTTCATTTGGTACAGATAAGAATGAATATTCTTTTTATGAAAAGTGGGTTTGTGGTAAATTGATAAAACGGTTTGATGCTATATCCGTAAGAGAAGAGTCTGCTATTTCGTTAATACGAGAGCAACTTCATTGGGATGTAGATGTGATTCAAACACTTGACCCGACAATGTTATTGGATATTACGGATTATAAATCACTGGTAGGTCAAGTGGTTAACAATAATAAAATTTTTGTTTACATTTTAGACAGTAGCGTGCAAAAAATATCTTTTGTTGAGAAATTGGAAAAGGTATTATGTATGCCGGGATTTACTATCACACCAAAGGGAATGGACAACAAAAGCGCATACGTAATGCCTCCTGTTGAAACATGGTTGAGAGCCTTGTTGGAATCTGAATTTGTATTTACAGATTCTTTTCATGGGTGTGTGTTTAGTATTTTGTTTAACAAACCTTTTTATGTTTATGGAAATAAATCTAGAGGAAAATCTCGTTTTGATAATCTTTTAAAGATATTCAATCTTCAGGAAAGATATATAGATGAACATACGCCACTTGAGAATTTTGAAGTTAACGCTGATATTGATTGGAACAGCGTCAATGCACTGTTACAGAAACATAAAAAGAAATCAAAACAGTTTCTTTTAAACGTTTTGGAAAAATAAATAGTAATATGGAGTTGTTGAAATTTATTATTTATAGTATAAGTTTTGTTATAGGTGTTCAAATTTCTAAGGGAGATCTGAAATTATTAAAAGGTAAAATTGAATATAAGCTACGGTTGTCTAATTATGTAGCCTATCTTTGTGCGTTATTAGGTTTTGTATTAATAGGGGTTGATATATATACCAATGGAATGTTACTGTATATTGGTGCAGTTATGCTTTCATTTGGAGCTGCTATAGTGGGAACATGGATAATATCGAATATAAATAGTAAAAGTTTCTTGTTGACTTTGACTGAACTTGCAGCAGGTTTTTTCCTTTTCTTTCTCGTGTTGGACCTTTTCTTATTAGAGAAGATGAGTATTCCTTTTATTATGGGACTTTATTGGAGAAATAATCCTTTGGGTGCTCCATTCATAAAAAAATTCTTATTGTTGCAGAATTATGAAAAACCTCAATGTGTCAAAATCAGAAGTGATGAATATACAATAGGAGCTATCGATTATAATTATGCAGGACAGAAAAAGAGTTTTGAGAGATTAAGACTTTATAATGTGATGGATTTTGGTATAAATCCCGATGTTGATGAAGATGCTTTGCCTAAGGTTCAAAAAATGATAGATGCTATTGGAAAAACTGGAGGAATAGTGTATTTTCCTAAAGGACGATATTATTTTAACAGGAATCGTGCGAATAGGAATTTTCTTCGCATAAATACTTCCCATATTCATATTCAAGGAGAAGTTGACGAACAGGGAACTCCTGTTTCTGTATTGGTGAATTGTAATTCAACATTATATGGAAAAAAGAATCCTTGGTTGTCGCCTTTCTTTATTACTACTGGTGAAAATATTCAGGCTAGTAATATTTTTTGGGGATTGCAATTTTTAAAAAAGAAAAATATTGTAACCAAAAGCTTGTCAATGTCTGATCCTGGCAGTGATGGCACTATTTTAACTCCGGAGTATTGTACGGATATCATACAAGAAAGTAAAATAGGGGATGATATATTGACTGTTGAAAATACAGATTGCTTGATAGGGTGTAGCCATATTATGGTGGGTATGTACAATACGACGGAAGATGGTAATTTGATTAAAGATATATTAGGCGTAACAGAACTGCGTCCTGAATGGAAGACGGCATGCAGAGCTGGTGAAGAACAAGCTCCTTCTTATCAATGGCTGGTGGAGATTGATCATATTATAGATGAGCATAAAGTGAAACTGACACGTCCGTTTTTGCGTGATTGCCCTATGAAATATACACCGAAAATTTTTAGGGTTGAAATGTTGGAAGATATAGTCATTCAGGATATTAGAATTGAAAGTAAGTGGAATGGATTATTCCGTCATCATGGTTATCCACTGTATTATTCTGTTGGTCAGGCACAGGAAATGGATTACGGTTGGAATGCTATAAATATGAAACGCGTGGCGCATGGTGCAATCAGTAATGTTATTATTCAGAATTATACGAATCCGTTGTATATTATGGATAGCCGTAATATTACTGTCGAAAAGATAATAATACGTGGATCGGATGGGCATCAGGGAATTAAGCTTTACGAACATGCTTGCGATAACTTGGTAAAGGATGTCGTTTTTTATAACCATTATGCAGATATGATGGGTGGTGAGGGGAATGCTTATGGGAATGTCTTTGATAATGTAGCTTATTGCAATCCCTACTTCAGACCTGTGGATTTTGATTTCCACGGTTTCTCGGAAGGCCCGATGAGTCCTCCCTCTCATAATCTATTTATCAATTGCTACGGTTTTAGGGGTATTAAAGGCGCAGGGGCTTCTTACAATTTACCTGCGTGTGGTAAATCTAATGTATGGATTAACATTAATTGGCAAGGGAGAACTGTTAAGTCATCTTTTTTTGTTGGTGATGCTATTCCTAGTTCGCTACAGAAAGAACAAATAATTAAGTAATAGATACTTCTTTGTAAATGAAAGTTTTATTTGTATCGGATAATGCTAAATTATCCAATCCATTTGTTGAAACATTGATAGCCGGATTATATGAATTTAATTTAGATTGTACAGCTTCAATTAAGGAATGGTGGGCTAATGTGGAAGAATATGATATAATTCATTTCCAATGGCCTGAAATCGTATTTTATTGGGAACATATCAGGACTAAGGACTTGCAGGAAATGGAGATGCAACTACAGAAGGCTAAATCTTTGGGTATAAAAATAGTTATAACTTGCCATAATCTTAAGCCGCATCTGAAAAGGAATCAAGATATGGTAGCACTCTATCAACTTATTTATGAATATTGTGACGCTTTTGTACACATGGGGGAATATAGTTTTAAATTGTTGCAAAGTGATTATCCGCAAGCCAAACATTTTATTATTCCTCACCATTTATATGACAATATTTATAAATTTGATAAAGGAAGAAATGAAAGTTGTGTAAAACTAAAAATGCTTGATAACCGGATAAATATATTGTGTTTTGGGCAATTTCGGACGGACGAGGAACGAGATCTGATATTGAAGTTGAGAAAGCATAAAGATATGCAGAATGTAAACTTTATTGTTCCAGGCTTTTTTCGTCATCGTTTAATTTGCAAAAGACCATTGGAAATGCTTTCACGAATTTGGCATTACATACGCTATCGGATGGAAGGCGTTGAATTTGTTAATCGTGTTTTGAGTACTACAGAAACAGAAACATATTTTTGTGCTTGCGATATTGTATTTATCCAACGTTTCTCTGTTCTTAATTCTGGCAATCTTCCTATGGGATTTGGTGCGGGCTGTGTGGTTGTTGGACCGAATGTTGGAAATGTGGGAAGTATATTGAATAAAACAGGAAATCCAATATTTAATCCTTATGATATTGATAGTATTGTGCTTGCTATTAAAAAAGCAAAGGAATTATTATCTGTAAATAAAGGGGAAGAAAATAAAATGTATGCTCAGACAAAATGGAATACGTCCGCTATATCTCGGCAGTTGGCAGAGGTTTATCGGTGTCTCAAAAATGAATAGACATTTCGTAAGATAATGAATCCTGCTTTTCTGATAACTGTCCATAAAAATTTCAGAACAATTAAGTGAAATGGTTCGAGTATCAGATGTTTCCGGTCATTGTAGTAAAATTGATTTCGTACTTTTTAATAAATTAAAAAATAAGATATCAGAAAGAATAGAAGAAGTGTGGAATTTTGATTCTTATTGAAATAATAAATATGCATGGAAATTTATATTTTTATTGGCGTTTTCTTGTTGTTGATAACATGTATTGCACCACGAGATAAGACCGTATTCTATTTTTTTTGTATCTTGTTTGCAATGATAGGGCTTTTTCGCTCACACAATGTAGGAACAGACTGCATAGCATATTCATCTGCTTTCCGTAAAATTACATTGAATCCTAATACATGGAATTTGATTTTGCCTTTTGAACCTGGCTTTAATGTACTTTGTGCTCTTTTTAAACAGTATATATCTTCTTCGCCTATGCTGTTGTGGGGTATTATGTCTGCGTTTTATACATTTAATATGGGACGTTTTTTCAGGAAATATACTTCAAATATCAATATTGCTTTACTGTTGTTCTATCTTTTGGGGACATATATGTTTTCTTTTAATATTATAAGGCAATCGTTTGCCTTTGCTTTATTGCTCGTTTCATTTTCTGCTATGAACATAGAAGAATTGCGAAAAAGGGATTTTTTTAAATGTATGTTGGTCATTGTTGTTTGTGCGATTTTATTCCATTCTGTAATGTATGCTTTGCTGGTCGTTCCGTTTGTTGCATTGTATATGAAGAAATGGAATATCTCAAAGAGATTCTTGTTTTTTATGCTTGCCATGTCGTTTTTGGCTTTTTATTTCAATGTTGCTGTGAACTATGTTATGGGATTTGTAGATCAGACAGGATTGGAGGGGAAATTGATAAATTATGCTATACGCAATGCTCAGATAGGTGAAGATAGTGGATATTCCATATTGAAAGTAACATTCGTTTCGGTATGGGCTGCTTTTTTGATAAAGATGTGTCCAGTAAAAACAGATCTTTTTCTTACACTTTATATAATAGGTGTTGTAATTCTAAATTCGTTTGGAAATTTGGTCGTCGAATTCGCTCGTGTTTATGAAATATTTAATGTGTTTGGTATCATATATATGGCACGGATATGGTCTATGAAAAGAATTGGATTGCAATTGTATCTATACCGTATAGGGGTGATAATATATAGTGTTGTTCTCTTTGTTAATCTATTGATAAAAAATTATGGGGAAATAGTGCCTTATGAATTTAGATTTTGAACGAAAAGAGGAAATTAATTATTCAATAATTATTCCTCATAAAAATTCCACTGTTTTATTGGAACGTTGTCTGAAAAGTATTCCTTGTCGGAAAGATGTTCAGGTAATAGTGGTAGATGATAATAGTGAAAATCAGGAAGAACTGAATGCTGTTGTGGGTGGATTTTCACAAGTGGAATTGATTCTGACCCAAGGAGGTGGTGCTGGTCATGCTCGTAATGAGGGACTGAAGTATATACGGGGAAAATGGGTATTGTTTGCAGATGCTGATGATTTTTATAACAAGAATGCTTTTTCTATTTTAGATAATTATATTAATTCGGATAATGATGTAATTTATTTTTTTGCTAATAGTCTTGATGTAAATACTTTGTTACCTACTCCAAGAGAAAAGGATCTGCAAAATATTTATGAAAAATATGATTCTGATAATATTAGAAGTGCAGATTATATTCGATTTAAAAATTGGGCTCCATGGAATAAAATGATTAGATCAGATTTTTGGTTTAAGTATCGTATTTTTTTTGATGAAATTCCTTTTGGTAATGACCTTAATTTTTCGATGAAGATATCTTTCCTTGCAAAAAGATATGAAATAATAACAAACAGATTGTACTGTCTTACCTATTCCTCAAATAGTCTAACTTATAAGGCTCGTTCTTATGAATTAGAATCTTTATCTTTGATTCTTAGGGCTCAATTAAATATATATTTTAAAAGACTTAATAGACCTTTATGGCATCAATATGCATTTATTTATCTTTTGCAAATATTTCAAAGGAAAGGAGGAAGGTATGGTTGGGGGTATATAAATTATTTGTTTAAAAATAGAAAACATATTCAACAACAGATTAAAATCAATAAAACATTGATTGATAACTTTTTAAAATTAAATGTTGAAAATCGTACTTAAGCATATAAGGCATTTGCATTAATAGAAATATAAATATAGAAAATCACATAATATGAATGTTGTTCAAATTGTATCTCATTTTGACTTAGGGGGAGCGGAAAGAATTGCTATAAATATTGCTAAATCGAAAGAGAGTGATATAAATTATCATATGATCGAAGTTGTAAGAGGAAGTTCTAACTTTTCTAGAGATTATATGAAAGAATTGGAAACTGCTGGTATAAAATATTATCGGTCTCCTTTTACTAATAGTAAGATGGGGATAGTATTTTTTCCTATAAGACTCATTGCATTAATAAAAAAAGTGTGTCCCATAGCTATACATACACATACAGAAATTCCCGATTTGAGTCTTTATTGGACCTGTTTATTGGCTCCTAGAATTATGCAAGATATAAAGATTGTTAGAACTTTACATAATACGGTGCTTTGGAATAAGTGGAAGAGTATAGGAAGAGTTGTAGAGAAGTTTATGCAAAAGCATAAAGCAAATATAAGTACTAGCAATATGATAACTTGTACATATCAAAAAGAATTTGGTTTTGATTCTAATATAAAATTAATATATAATGGATTTACTGCAATATCACAACAAATTTATCCTTATATATATTCTGGAAAGATAAATATTTTATTTGCTGGTCGATTTGTTCCTCAGAAGGGAATACCAGTTCTTATAAATATAATAAAGAGAGTAGATGAAAAAGTATTTTATTTTCATATAGCAGGTAAGGGACCTCTAGAGGAAATCATATTACAGGAGTTGGGAAATAAATCTAATGTTCGTATTACTCCTCCTATTTTTAGTCTTGCTCAATACCTGTCTTCTTTTGATTATGTATTTATTCCCAGTGAGCACGAAGGATTAAATTCTTTGTCTATTGAGTCGTCCATTAATAAAGTGCCTGTTATTATAAATGATATAGATGGACTTAATGAAACTTTACCTCAAAATTATCCATTGAAGGTGAAAAATAACTGTATTGATGAGTATATGACGTTGTTTACAGATGTAATTCCAACAATAGATCGGGTTTCTTTGATTGATAGTGTATATCAATATTCTTGTCAAAAATTTGATATTCAACAAATGCAAAAACAGTATGAATATATATATAAGACAGGGAAAAAATATGGTTGTTTTTTCCATGAAAAATAGCAATGTCCTCTAAAATCCTTTTTATTCTTCATCTTCCTCCACCTATACATGGCGCAGCCATGATGGGAAAATACATTCAGGAAAGCGAATTGATAGACTCTTCTTTCGATTCTTATTGTATAAATTTAGCGACAGCCGGCAGTTTATCAGATATCGGACGTACAAGTTTCAAAAAACTGTTGAGATATGTATTGCTTCTGAAGCATATTTACCACGTTGTAAGAGATATTCATCCCGAATTGGTTTATATTACCCCGAATGCCGGGGGGAAAGCTTTCTTTAAAGATTTTATTGTAGTGCAGATATTGAAATGCATGGGGTACAAGGTCATCGTTCATTATCACAATAAAGGAGTTTCGGCATATCAGAGTAAATGGGTTTATAACTTCCTTTATAAACGTTTTTTCAGTAATCTGAAAGTAATCCTGTTGGCAGAGAATCTTTATAAGGATATAGCCAAGTATGTAAAAAGGGAAGATATATATATTTGCCCGAATGGTATACCAAACTCATGTAAGGAAGAATTAAAAGCAAGACGGAATAACGAAGTTCCTCATTTACTCTTTCTTTCTAATTTATTGATCAGTAAGGGCGTAACTGTATTACTTGATGCACTTAAAATATTAAAAGAGAAAGAATATACTTTTGTTTGTCAGTTTGTTGGTGGAGAAACATCAGAGATGGGTGCAGTACAGTTTTCAGAAGAAGTGGATAAACGGAATTTGAATGATAGGATTGCTTATGTCGGTCGAAAAGTAGGAGAGGAAAAGGAGGCTTTTTTTAGACAGTCAGATGTCTTTGTTTTTCCAACCTATTATTATAATGAATGTTTCCCTTTGGTCATTTTGGAAGCCATGGAATATAAACTGCCGGTCATTTCCACCAATGAAGGCGGCATCCCCGATATGGTGAAAGATGGAGAAAATGGCTTGATTTGTGAAAAGCAGAATCCGGTTTCGTTGGCTGATTGTATTGCGAAGTTGTTGGATGATGAGGAATTAAGAGTTAAAATGGGAAGTGCCGGTCATGAGAAATTCTGTCGGGAGTTTACTTTGGATAAATTTGAAAATAGAATGAGAGACATACTAAATCAAAATCTGTTTTCATCCTGACATTAGTAAATAAGAGGAGGAACTATCAATTCTTATATTACTTTCTTGTTTGAAAGAATAAGAATCCGTATATTTGCTATCGAAGAATGATGTATGGATATGAAAACGACTTCCGAATATATGGCATTATTGCGTAAGTACATGGTTGAGAATGCTCATAAGTATGGCATTATGCGCATGGGAATCTTCGGTTCGGTTGCACGTGGCGAGCAAACCGAAGATAGTGATGTGGATGTATGTGTGGAATTGCAAACTCCCAGTATGTTTTGTCTGGTCCATATAAAGGACGAGCTTCAGCATTTGTTTGGTTGTGCCGTTGATATTGTCAGATTGCGTGAAGATATGGACAAGTTGCTGAAACAAAATATAATGGAGGAAGGAATATATGCATAAGAAGGA
>CAQBGY010000116.1 GCA_948759685.1 uncultured Eubacterium sp. | reverse complement strand
ACGCTTACGACAGCGTATGGAAGGACAAACTCATCTCATATGACGGAAAAGGCATCACCTACGATGCAACGGGCAATCCCGTAAACTACATGGGAGCCTCCATGACATGGGACGTGAAGGGAAACCTGACCTCCGTATCTAGCAGAAACGGAAAAGCGCCGCATACACTTACCTGTCAGACGGACAGCGCTACACCAAGACAACAAGCGGGAAAACAACAGCCTACCTTTACAACAACGGACTGCTGCTGTCCGAAACAACAGGAAACGAAGGCATCAACTACTACTATGACAGCGACGGTACAGTCCTCGGGATAGGATATAAAAAAGGCACAAACGATGAGAAACACTACTTCTTTGAAAAGAACGCCTTCGGGGACGTCATCGCAGTCTACAGGAACAGCGACTCCGTATTAATCGGAACCTACGAATACGACCTTTGGGGAAATCCCGTCAGCATAAAGGAAGCGGCAGGCGGAAGGGACACTGACGGCATCCTGGGGAAGAACCCGTTCCGGTACAGATGTTACTATTATGATACGGAAACAGGGTTTTACTACCTGAACTCGAGATACTATGACCCGCAGACAAGACGGTTTATCAGTGCGGACAGCATGGTTACCAATACGGGTACAGATGTTTTGGGATACAACCTGTATTCATACTGTAATAACAGTCCGTTAAATAAGACAGACAGCGACGGTCATTTCCCGAAATTAAGTGAAATATTTACAGGCATAGCAATAGTAGCCTTTATCGTAGCGGCAGGAATACTGATAGCAGGAACGGGAGGTCTTGGAGGCGGTGCATTGGCACTTGTCGGTGGCGGTATGCTAGGAAGCGGAGCAGCTGCAGCTGCGGCTACGAATGCAGCGATGGTTGGAGTGGGAGCCACATGTGCTGCTTCAGCCGCCAGTATGATGGAGTCATCGGGGAATAATGGATATAATAGAAGCGGTTCAGATAATTCGAAATCATATAAAAAGTATGAACCCAAAGAGATAGAACGGAAATATGGATTAAAGAAAGGGGAATTTCATAGAGAGGTAAAGCCGAATATTTTGTCAGAAGTAACACAGAAGAATTCTCCGTATAAAAGTTTAATGAAAAAAATGGGGAACAATCCAGATATTCATTTATCATCTGATGGTCAAATAAAAATAGTATCTACACAATTTAAAGGAAAGTCCTTTATTACAGATTTAAACATACTTGATTTTATACCTTAAAAGCTTAAAAGATTTAAGGAAGCATTCCAAAGGCAAAGTATTATATTGTATAATAGTTAGAAAATAACCTTTGGAATGTTTCCCATAACGGAGGAAATTTTATGTCTTTTGAAATAAATCTAATTGCAGTCGATCAACAAAGGCCTATTCATCTAAACTCAGGGAATAGAGTTCTGCTTCATAACGAAATCGAACATGATGAAGTTAACAGATATGCTGAAATTTGGCCCTTTTTTTCTAATACGAAAGGGATTTTATATTCATTAGTTGAGGAAGTAAATGAAGAATATTATAGTTCTTTTATGTTATGTGATTCTGATTTTCAAGATTCAATATCCGAAAAAGCGGTGCCGATTTGGATTTCTAAAGAAGCAAAAGAAAATTTAACACCATTTATAATAAAAGATGATTTATATGAAGAAATTATGAATGTAATAAAATATGTACTTGAATGTTCGCCTCATAAACGAATCTTATTTCAGACTAGATATCAGGGGGGAGATAGTGAAATAATTTTAGGAATCATAAAATTTAATAAATTTAAGGAATTATTGGAACAAAAGCAAGTGTTGTTTAATGTATGTTATATTATAGAGAGCGATTGACAGACTGATGATTTAGGAAGGTTGGCAAAAGCAATATAAAAAATATTGATATATTAAGTCGTGATGAATTGATTTCATGGAGGAATATTCCTTGTCTAGATTACAATATTGATTTCCTTGTACGTGAAAAAAGCTGGGCAAAATATATTATTCAGTATGGAAACATAGATAAGACGTGCATTGAATTTATTTTTTGCAAAGATAAGTTGGATGAGATACGATGCAGGTTAGATTTACGCACATTAACTAAACATACATTTGTTAAGATAGTAGAATATGTACAAAACATTGAAGCTTATTTTGGGGTTGAAGATAGTGTGTATTCTCTAGAAATTTAAATTATGTTAAGTGTTATAATGAAATGAAAGACGAATGAGTACTGTAGAGATCCGTTAGGTTATATTAAATTTTTGAAATAGATTAACGGGATCAAATATGGGAAGGAACAGAAAACGCCACCATTCCATCCGGTTGGCGGACCAAATTAGAGCATGGGAAGCAGTAATGTAATCTGTATTTATTCGGCATATTATTTTAATGAGAGGTATTAATATTGGAATTTAATGTGAAAGAATTAAGGGAAAAAATAGATGATTACTTTGTGGGAAAATTATCAAAAAAAGAACTTGGTCAATGGGCTGGTAGGGCATATAATGATTTGTTAAAAGGGGGATATGTTGAAACTGAGAAAATAGTTTTATATCCATTTTTAAAAAATATATCTACATTTCACTTGAAAGAAAATGATATAGAAGATGTATTTCCATGTACAGAAGAAAGCATTAAAGAAATACAGGATATAGTGTGTGGAAAAACAAATTGGTGCTTCGATGTTGAAATATCGATTCCGATACAAGTATATACAATGTTTAAAGACAAGCCCTGCTTTAACATGGAAAGACGAAATACGTTTATAAAAATTCAGGATGCAGTAATTCAGTATTCAAAGCAGAAATGTAAGTTTGAAAAATTGGTAACAATATATGTCAAAAAGCTAGGAAATATAAAATGTCCTGAAAATACTGTGCAGGAGTTGTTAGAAGAGAGTATCTTTAAGCTTATGGAAATTCTTTATGATGATGGAATTGAAGATGCAAAGAGAAAAACAAGTTTTAAACTATTTCCATTGAAATCAGGATATAGCAGTAACATTGAGGATAAGTTATTAGAATATTTAGACAGCTATATTGGAAACAAAAGTTTTCACTTGATTGTATCCTATAAAAACGGAGCACCTGATATATTTTTGCTTATATAAAATTTAGTTGAAAGAGATGCAAAAATTTATATGAAATATAACCTAGATGCAAATGAAATTATTCTTGAATCAATAAAGGTGATAAAATGGGAACATGGGGACCGGGACTGTACCAGAATGATGTAAGTGATGATATAAAGCTAGGCTTTATAGACAAATGCAAAAGAGGACATACAATAGAGGAAGCGACAGAAATATTCATAAAAGAGTATGCAGAAGAACTGGAAGATGAGGAAGATGCGCCAAATTTTTGGTTTGCCCTTGCTGACATACAGTGGAAATACGGGAAACTACTTCCAAAAGTAAAAGAAAATGCGTTGTTTCATATAGAAAACGAGTTAAAAAATGAAACCTATAATGAGTTTGATAAAAGCGATGCGAGAAAAAGAAAAAAAGTATTGGAAGACCTACGGGAAAAACTGAATTCCCCGATGCCGCCGGAAAAGAAAATCAGTCAATATAAACTTTATAAATGTGAGTGGAAGATAGGGGATACCTTTGCATATCCCCTTGATGCGGAAATATGGAAGGATACAGACTTCTATGGAGACTATTTAATTATGCAGAAAGTGGGGGAAAGAAATTGGAGTCCGGGCCATACCGTGCCTGTCGTAAGGGTCAAGATTACAGAAAATAAACAGATTCCGCATAGCTTGGAAGAGATAGAGGCATTGAGATACGTTATATTTTTTAAAAGAAAAGGAGAAAAGGAAAGTAACTATATGTTAGCATTAGGTAATACATCTAAAAGAAAAATACCAAAAAAGATTATATTTATAGGTAATTACGATATTTTTAAAGCACCGAATGATGAAGAAAAAGTGGACTTTAATGATAACTATTTATATTATGAATGGAAGTTTTTTGATATATATGTACATGATAAAGTTAAAAAGAATTTATTTAGTAAGGTATTGTGAAAGTAAATTGATGAAGGCGATGCCTGCGACAGTGGAAAAAATATAAAGACCAAAAAGGTAACGGGATTGTCGGGCACAACACTCCACATATGGAATAACTACGGCAGTAAGTATTCATAATGTTAAAGTTTTTAAAGGTATAGTTGACGCTGCAATTAATGCTTTAGAAGAGGAATGAAAAAGAGACGTAATGGTATTTATACAGTTTATGCTTTAAGTGACGGAGAGGGGGTAAGATATGTTGGGAGAACTAAAAATTATGAACAAGAATGAAAACGCATAAAAAGACGCTAGATAAAAAAGACTTAGAGTCCGTTGCTTTAGGAGAAAAACTAACGTATGAAGAAGCTAGAGGACTGGAACAGACAGCGATGCTGTATAATTATACATTACATACGGCAAAAGGACTAAATAAAATTAATGGAATAAATCCAAAAAATAAGAATGTTGATATATAAATGCAGCAGAAGGTGTGGCAGGATATATAACAAATCAAATATTCAATGAAATACTAAACTGGATGGGAAAATAAATGGTATGGGATGAGTCTATATAAGCGTGGTACGGGACTCATCCCTATACTCAGAAAAGTGAATATGAGAAAGGAATATAACGAAATGGGAGCATGGGGACTAGGCTGATGCAAGCTGCCAGACACTCAGCTATGACAGCCTGCGCAGAAACAATGAAAAAGTGTACTATCCCGTCAAAAACGCGGTAACCGCGAAACGGCTGTACACAGCTGCAACATTTATGGACGGACAAAGCTCCGCATCGACACACAAGGGAACGACGGCGCTGATTAAAACCTACACGAATAAGTTAGGAACGACGAACAAAACCTCGGAGTTTACCTATGCCTATGACGAGTGGGGAAACATCACGGGGATTACCGACCTTAGCGGAAAGAAAAACACGTACGCCTACAATGAGTACGGGGAACTTACCAAAGCCGCCGAAACCTACACAAAAGGAACCTATACCTACGATTACACCTATGACAGCGGCGAAAACATCAGGACCGAAAAAGTGACGGGACCGTCAGGCACGGCCACCCATACCTACGCTTACGACAGCGTATGGAAGGACAAACTCATCTCATATGACGGAAAAGGCATTACCTACGATGCAATGGGCAATCCCGTAAACTACATGGGAGCCTCCATGACATGGGACGTGAAAGGAAACCTGACCTGCGTATCCGGCAGAAACGGAAAAAGCGCCGCATACACCTACCTGTCAGACGGACAGCGCTACACCAAGACAACAGGCGGAAAAACAACAGCCTACCTTTACAACAACGGACTGCTGTTATCTGAAACAACAGGAAATGAAGTCATCAACTACTATTACGACAGCGACGGTACAGTCCTCGGGATAGGATATAAAAAAGGAACAAACGATGAGAAACACTACTTCTTTGAAAAGAACGCCTTCGGGGACGTCATCGCAGTCTACAGGAACAGCGACTCCGTATTAATCGGAACCTACGAATACGACCTGTGGGGAAATCCGGTCAGCGTAAAGGAAGCGGCAGGCGGAAGGGACACCGACGGCATCCTGCAGAAGAACCCGTTCCGGTACAGATGTTACTACTATGATACGGAAACAGGGTTCTATTACCTGAACTCAAGGTACTATGACCCGCAGATACGGAGGTTTATCAGTGCGGACAGCATAACCACAAGCACGGGAGAGGATGTTTTTGGTTATAACCTGTATTCCTACTGCTGGAATTCACCTTTGGGAAAAGCCGACCATGACGGTCATGATCCACGGGCGCTAACACTGACCTTGGAAATGTCAACGCTGCTTGCTGCATTTCAAACAGTGCAGGCGGTAATGGCAGGAGTATCCGTGGGAAGCGTAGCGGTAACAGGTGCGGCAGTTTTGTAGCTACGGCAGCTACTGTGCATAATATAGTGATGTGTAAGAAGATAGTAGATGTAATGGTAGATGCGGTGGAGGCTGAGGAAAGTGGAGCTGCTGGGAAAGGAAACACAGGTAGAGTTACTCAAGGAAAACCAAGAGCCCCAAAACTGGGCCCCCAGGGTCTGTATATGAGCAAGTAGATAATGAGGGAAATGTTATGTCGAGAACGACATATGGAAATAACGGGCAACCAGAGTATAGGGATGATTATAAAGGAAAACCACACTATGATAAAAAACAGGTAAATATCTTAGGCAACATCGACATTCTTTTAAATATAATGATAAAGGACAACCTATAGGAGAAACTGTTTCACCAATAATTCCTTAGAGAGCATATATTTCGAAGTATATGTCAATTTTTAACTTGAGTAATTCTTTGATATTTACTGATTGAAAGCTTTAAAAAGATTATCATAGATTCTCGTAATCCTGGGTGATTATAGTCAGTTATTATTAGCAACAAACATTGAATGAAAACATTAATCCCCCCAGCTATGCTGGGGAGAATAGTGTAAGCAGTAGCGTAGAAGATAACATAAAAAGTCTCCTATGATACAATGAGAAAGGTGTTGTGAGCCAATCTCAAAAAATAGGAGGCGGCTCAAATGGACAGTAAAAGTTTATCACATACTAAATGGAAATGTCAGTATCATATAGTTTTTATTCCAAAGTATAGGAAAAAGCAACTGAATGGACGGTTAAAAAAGATGTAGAGCTTCTATTATACCATTTGCGTAGAGAAAATAGTTTATGTATAAATAACAAGAAAAACCAGTAAAACCAATGGGGTTGGCAATTTAACAATTGCCTATTATTAATTTAAAGAGGAGGATAAAGTCATTGGATCAAATTGAGTGGTTGGAAAAATGGTATCAACAAACTTGTAATGGATATTGGGAGAATTTTTATGGGATTGAGATTGGAACATTAGATAATCCTGGTTGGTACATTAGCGTTGATTTGAAAGAAACGCAGTACGAAAATTTGAAAATGAAGGAGATATTATGGGAAAAGGGAAAAGATGATTGGATGAGATGTGAAATATCTAATGGAATTTTTAGAGGCGTTGGTGATAGCTTAAAGCTTAGGCAAATTGTACAAATATTTAGGAATGTAGTTGAAAGTAAGTAAATTAACTTATTATGTCGATCCATTTTAAAATAATTGAAATAGCTATTTAAATGCTAAAAATCTCTCTGTTTATAAAGACATTTATTTTAAAATTCCTTAGAAAATTAAATGCTTTATTTTTGCAAGTTCACAGTTTAGATATAGATATTACTACTATGATACGGAAACAGGCTTCTACTACCTGAACTCAAAGTACTATGACCCGCAGATACGCAGGTTTATCAGTGCGGATAACCAGTTTGCAGAGACTGGCGCAAGCGTGATTGGCTATAACCTGTATGCATACTGTGATAATTCCCCTTTAGGCGCGGTTGATTATGACGGTCACTTTGCAATTACCATAGCAGCGGGTGTGACTGTTTCGGTGGGATTTGTAATGTCTGTTGTAGCAGTAGGCGCCCTTACGTATATGGTATATGATTATTACCAAAACCCATATAATGAGCAAAACCCGGCAGCAGTGCTTGGAAATATGCTTTCCGACTAGATTGGATCAATAAGGAATGCGGAGAATAAGAAGAAAGGTGAGAAGGCAGGACAGGGAGAAGCAGATAAAGGCATAGGAACTTCCGAAGTAGGTGAACAGGAATATAAGGAAAAGATAAATATAAAAGGTAAAAAACCCAAAGATGATATTCCTGAAAGATTTAGAGGGGGAAGACCTCTTAAAGGAGAATCGGGTAAAGAAGCAGCAAAAAGAGTTTTACGAAAACATGGTGAATATAATCCTAATGAAACTAAAGGGAGTACACTGTTTAGTCAATTAAAGCAATATTTTGATCAGCTTTTTGAGTGAATATAAATATACACAAAATTTTTTTAGAAGGGATATTGATATTTATGAAAGTATATATGCTTCAGCATAGTTATGAATATGAAATATATGAAGGAATAAAAGTAACTAATGCAAAATTTATTGGAATATATAGTTCACTACAAAATGCAGAGGAGGCGAAAGAGCGATTCAAAAATAAGAAAGGATTCAATCGGTTTCCTGAAGCCTGTTTTCTTATTAGCGAGCACATATTAGATGAAAATCACTGGTTTGATGGGTTTATCTCTTTAAAGAAAGAAAAAGGGAGGAAGAAGTATGACATTCCTAAAAAGATAGGAAAAGAAAAAAGCTGAATGAAAAATACAATAAAGTGGCGGTCAAAGGAGTCTTAAAAGATAAGGTTGTTTATTATCTTGAACATAGTTATGAGTATGAAATAAGCGAATTAGATATAAAAATAGATTCAATAAAATTTATTGGAATATACAGTTCAAAAGTGAAAGCGGAAGAGATAAGAGATCAAATAAAGATTAAATTCGGCTTTAATAAATTTTCGGAAGATTGCTTTTGTATTGACAGGTATTATTTAGATAAGGATTATAAAGGTTGGACGGAAGGTTTTATCACTTGGGATGGTGAAACGGATAGCTGGATTGAGTAATTTATTAACCTGACTGTGGTTGATACAGGCGAAAAACAGGCACGACAACATATGACGAGGCTTTTATAAGATTGAATGATCTGAAAGCGGTATATGACAAGAAGCCCTCGTTAGACGGTGACTCGGATGTATACCGCTGTATCATACTTCTGCATCGAACGGTTGCGGGGTAGACCTTTACGCCATAAAAAACATGTATGCAGTTGGAAGACGGCAACACTGCAAACAGCTATAGCATCATGGAAGACGGTAGCTTTGAACTATAAATCAGACTTTGACACCTTTCACCTATGACGGTTTCGGAAACCCTGTTGACACAAAAATCGCCGGAAAAACGGTAAGCGCCAACAGAGAGCGTAAAGGGGTATAATCTGTTTTCATACTGTCAGAATGCACCGCTGGGAATGGCTGATTATAATGGGCATAGTATGACCCTTACATTAACACTGCCAGCAATTGGGGCAGCGTTATCTACAGTAGCAGCACCCGTTGCTACTTGTCAAGGACGTATTCATCATTTTTCATCACTTTTTCTCGGTCTGCCCTGTTTCCCATGCTCCAAATCGTGGAGAATGACACGCTTTAACTTGTCCTCTACGCTTTGGGTACTGGTATCAGAAAAATGTACCTCGACTAAATACCTTGTCTTGTCAATCTTCTGTTGTAAACAGGGCGTTAATCGTAAGCGTCAAATCGCTCGCCTTGGACAATTAGCATTTTTGTGCGACACTC
>CAQBGY010000115.1:6678-9299 GCA_948759685.1 uncultured Eubacterium sp. | reverse complement strand
GGGGAACTCGGCTATTTTATTCCCGTATTGTCGGATAAGGGCCGGAACGTCTGTTTCCGTATCGGACTTTCCGTTTTGGGCGGCTTCGAGACAGTCAACTGGGGAACCTCCCTGCTTCCTGACGGGGCGGCAGTGACAAACGGTGACTGCTTTATTTATGGCGGCGGCCTGACGGCGGCTTTCGATGTCTGGCTGACAGACCGGATTATCCTGCTGATGCAGGTGAAGGAAAGGGCGCTGTTCGGAACGGATGCGGGTAACTTCCATACCCAGATAGGATTGGGCGTTCGCCTTATTATTAACTAATAAAAAGAGAAAGGAGAAACAAAAAATGAAAAACGTATTATATATATGTATAGGCGCACTGCTTGCGGCGCTGGCCTTCAGTTCTTGTAACGACGGGATAGACATCCGGCAGGATTATGATTTCAGCCTCTCGTCATGGTATCTGCAAAAGCAGATTGCAACGGGTGAAACGGTGGAGATACGCTTTTATCTTGACCGTGAAGGGGACTATGAAAAGGCGGAGTATGAAATAGGTTACATTCAGATGGAAGGCAAGGGAGAGGTGTCCGACAGTGAAGGCATAAAACTTGTGAACCGGGAAGTGAGGCCGCTGACAGAGGTGCCGGGACTGGATACGGAAAATCCGGTGAAGCAGGTATTCACCCTCTTTTACCGTTCGACAAGCGCCAGACGTTCGGAACTGAAATTCTTTGTCCGGGATAATTTTGGCAGGGAAAGAGAAATGACGGTGACGTTCGATTTAGAAAGCACTACGGCAAAGGAATAACTGCTACCATTATCTATCAAGAAAGACGGTGGGGAAACCTATCGTCTTTGTTTTATGAAATTTGCTTAATGAAAACAAATGAATAAGTAATTGTTCCGGATTGCACAAAATTTGTTTTTATATTTAGCCGGAAGTTAATAGTTCAATCATATACGCATGAAAACAACACTCAGAATATTCCGTATCATCAGCAAGCTGTTGCTGCTGGCTTATGTCACGATAGTGAATTTTGTCTTTATTACGGTGTTTTACGCATTGCTACTTTCAATCTTGCGCCATATATGGCCGGCATATATACCGGGGCTGTTTGATGAGGGGGTGATTCCGTATTTAGTCAATACGTTACCGTATTATCTTTTGCTGTTATTCATCCTTTATTCCATTTCTCCGCTAAATGTGTGGGTGCTACGCAGAAAAGAAGGATACCGTCCTATGAACAGTTCCGATCGCATGAGGGTGGAACGGTTGCTTTCAGAAATGGGTATGAACCGGAAGCTGAAACTTTATCGTAACAATGACGCTCGGGTAAATGCCGCCGCATTCGGTTTCAATACGATAGGGCTGACGGGCGGAGTACTCGCCTCCGCTTCGGATGAGGAGCTGAAGGGCATCATCAGCCATGAAGTGGGGCATATCTCCCATTACGACTTTGTCTATCAGGTGCTTTTATTCTCGATGGAGTCGTTCGGTTACCGTTGCCTTTATGGTATATTTCTTATTCCGGCTTTGATATTCGGGATAATTGGCAGCATGGTGTTTGCATTGGTTCCGGCTTTGGGCCTTGTGGGTGAACTCATAGCGAAGTTATGGTGGGCCGTTTACAAACTGCTTCACCGGATTATATACGGCATCAGCCGGATAACTGACGTGAATATCAATAAATATGCCGAGTACCGTTGTGATGCCTATGCAGTGAAATATGGTTGCGGCGAAGGATTGCTTTCTTTCCTCCGCCGGTTGAAAAGGACGGAAGACGTTTACGGTGAGCGTCCGACTTTCACCGAATATATCATGAGTACGCATCCGTCCACCGAAAAACGGATTGCACGGCTGGAGAAACTACTGTAACCTGCGGTAAAGAATGTGTGCCTATATCATTTTACGGATATTGGTATAGGGAGTACCGGATGCGTATATCTGCTGCATTTCTGTGGAAAAGTCATCGTAATAACAGATGATATGACCACCGACAAGCGCATTGCCAAAAAACTCTTTTTCCGGAAGTATTTTTTTATTGTCCGCCTGCTTTATCAAGTCGTCATACAAGGCACGATACACCTTGTTGGTATCTGCTGGAAAAGCGGTTTCCGGTATGGCTACTGAAAGGATTATCTCCGGGCATTTGCCCGCTTCACGCAGCATGACTATCGTATCCGCACCTAATAATCCGATATAGGAATGCGGATTGCAGGTGAATGTGCGATAACCTTCATTATAAAGTGAAAGGATAATCCGGTAGAGTTCCATACGGATTTTATCTTCCTTGAACCAGTCGTATTTGGTTGTCTTTTCAATGGTACTGCCGGTAATGGCAACGTTCTTGTTGTACATCTTCCTATGATTTTTGAGTAATACCTTGTCCGTAACTTCCTGTTATGTACCAAAAAAGCACGGAACTTAACAGGTTCTACTCTCCGGTACGACCAAGCACCCATGCAGGAAACGAGTTAAGACCGTGCCATTAGTGTATGACAAGGACTCTGCCCGTTTATTCTCCTGCATTGAATTTGGTCGTTTCGAGAGTAAGAACAAACAGCTAAAAGCTATTCTAATATGTTATCATTCAAAATCTTTAATCTTATAACTTTCTTTTTTGGTTCAACCCTGC
>CAQBGY010000115.1:0-6668 GCA_948759685.1 uncultured Eubacterium sp. | reverse complement strand
GGCTCGCCACCATAGCGAAGGCGGCGGATGTCCTCGTGGATTTCACACATGATATGCATCTGCATCCGCTTGCTGATATGACGGCTGTCGGAACGCATGAACAAACGGTTCTCTATCAGACTGCAAAACTTCGTGCCCTCCCTGCTTACAATGCAGACAATCTGATTCTCAAGAAAAAAATCCCTGTCGGTGGAATATTCCACATTCGGGGCTGTTCTTATATACTTCATATATCGGTATTTTAAAGGTTTTACGGTGGCGGTGTGGGTGGGGTCGTCCGGCCCTGCCCTCTGTTCTCTTGGGGGGCGGTGAAAAAGATGTGCCGGATGTTGTCTCCGGCACATGCTTTCTGTTCGGCTTCAGGCGGCTTTTCCGCTTTCGGGTTTCTCCGTTTTCGGGGCGGTGACTTTCTTCTCCGTCTTTTCTGCCGTCTGCTGTTTTTCCGCTTCTTTGGCTGCTTTCTTTTCCGCTTTCTTCATTTCCTTTATCCTTTCTTCCAAACGTTCATGCCGTTTCTGATATTCTTCCTCGTGGGTGGCTTTGGCAAGTCCGTACTGGTCGGGAAAGTGCATGTTTGCGAAGTCCCTTAACAGCTTGGATGCGTTGTTGTCTCCGTGGCCGTTTTCACAAAGGAAATGACTGATGAAGTCCCGTTTGATGAGGGTCTTTTGTGCGTCCGTCAGCTTGGCTACGATTTTCATCCGCTGTTTCTCGTCCAATGCGAAAGGCTGGTCTTTGATGCCGAAAAGTGGAAAATGTCTCCTTTGAAGTTGGGCAAGCATGGCGAAATAAACCATACCGTCTTCGTACTGCGTGAACGGGCTTTCGGGATAGTCGTTCTCCCGGACAATCTTTTTCGTGTCGGCAACGGTCTTTTCAATAGAAAGCTGTCTGAAACGCTTGTCCCTCTCCTGCAATGTCCCGATAGTGACGGGGGCGGTTTCCTTCCTGTTTATCTCCACGTAGCAGAGTTCGGGTTCCGTCTGCCCTACCTTCACATAGGTCTTTATCCTGCCTTCCTCCTTCATGCGGTCAAGTTCCTCCACCTTTCGGGCATATTCCTCGTTTCTGCGCTCAAAAGTCTCTACCGCTTGTTCGTACTCTTTCGCTTGGGTGAACTGCTCTTTCTTCGGTGCTTCGGGGGCTTTTGGAAATTCCCTTGCCGATACGTTGTAGTCAAGTTCCTTGATTTCATGCCCTTTCTTGTCCAATTTTTGTAGTGCCATATCGTTACGGCTTCCGTAGTAGGGGCGTGCGACAACCAACTTCGGATCGGATTTCAAAAGTTTCTCCGTCTCTTTTGCCACATGGGCGGCATTCTTGGTTTCCAGACATTTGCGGTTTGTGCAGTGTCCGCATCCGTTATGCTCGGCAAAGAGGTTGTAATTGGCTGCGTTGTGTACGCATGCCTTGCATTCCGTCTTGTCGAACTTGTATTGCTTAAGGTCGGTTGTGTAGTATTTCTCAAAATATTTCTTGAACAGATTGAGTGTGTAACCGCTCCAATCGTCCTTGTTGTCTGTCTTGAGGTGGTTCTCATATACGTCCTTTTGGATATTGGGTTCATAGGTGCTTATCTCTTCGGCTACGCTGATAGTGATTGTTTCATTGTCTAACAGTTCACCGATAGGCGCATAGAGTTCGTTCAGTTTCAATCGGGTATAGATATACTTCTCGCTCCGTCCGAAACGTCCTGCCAAAGAATAAATATCATACCGTCCCTTTTCAAGCAAGCGTTTGAATGCTTTCGCTTCTTCGGTGGGGCGTACCTGCTCACGTTGTAAATTTTCACTCAGTGACATATCTTCCGCTTCATCATCTGTTATATTATTATAGATAGTTGCCTTTATCGTCTTTGCTCCTGCAAGCAGTGAGGCACGATAACGGCGTTCTCCGTATATGATTTCATAACCGCCTCCCGTGTGCGGGCGTACCGCAATGGCTTGCAAAACGCCCACTTCCCGAATGCTTTCCGCAAGTTCCTGCAATGATGCGTCATTGAATGTCTTGCGGTGGTTGTCCGTGCTTGGTTGTACGGTGGTGATGTCAAGGTCTGTTTCGGCTGTGGCCGTTGCAAGCGGTGTCTTGAACGTGACCTGCTGCGGTGTTTCTTCCGTAACGTTGGGAACGGCTGCCGTTCCGAGGGAGGCCGTCACTTCGGTAGCCGTGGGCACGTCCTGCGGTGTGAGTAACATTATCGGCTTCGGGATGATTGCCAAAGCGGTTACTTTTACTGCATTTTCTTTCTCTGATTTCTGCACGCTGTTCTTCTGTACTTTCTTGTTCGTTTTCATAATGATAAGTTTTTAAATATTGATAATTAATTGAATAGTTTTCCGTCTGAATGGTATTCCCAACCGTTGGCGTTGCTTTCTTCCGTGAAGTATTCCAAAGTCTGGGTGCTCTCCATATCATCCCGACAAGCACGGAAAAAGCTGTCGAGACATTCGTTCATAAGGTTGTCAAACGTGACATTCCCGGTGGGGGATTTCAAGAACTTATAAATCGGATCAAGAATATCGTTATCTATATAATAGCCCGTAAGGGGACAACAAATATCTACAAATATCCTGCTTTTTCGTCCTTTCGTCCCTTTCCAAAAATATTTTGGCGTGTATAGGTCGTTCCAATGGTGGTTTATCAGATAGGCCATCAACCGCCAACCGCTTAACCCGTCTATGCAGTCTTCCTGCTTACTGCGGTAGTCATAGCTGTAATTGCATGCATCATATCTCCAATTACGGCACACGATACCGAAGCGTTCGCAAAAGGCATCAAGGGTTTGACGGTTCTCGTGCGTCCAACCGTAAAAATATCGGTTACACAACCATTCGGTGTGTGCTTTCTCTTTGGCTTCCTCGGATAACTCGGTTATCCGATAGAGGGTGTATGTTCTTGTTTCTGTTCTCATGTCGTTACTTTTTTATGGGTTCATTGATAGGTGGGCGGATTGCTCCGCCCTGCCGTTCATGCTGTCATACACGGATGCACGTGGCGAGTGCTTCCCTTACTTTCAGCTCCTGCTTCTTGGAATATATCCACCCTGCACGCCTTTCGCCCTTATAAGTGAGGTTTGCACGGAACAAACCGTTCAAGTCTTTCAGAACGTCCTTTATCGGCTTGGTGTCACCGAATACGGCAATCGCCTTTTCGCTGTATTCCACGATTTCAAGACTGAGGGTTGAAGGGGCTGCGGTTGCTGTCGGCTGTTGTGCTTCGTTTTCCCTCTGCGGTGCTTTCATGCAAAGGTTGGCTTCATCCCCTGCGGTATGCGCATACCGTTCTATGAACTTTTCAAGGTCACAGATAGGCTCTTTCTCAATTGTCCAACCGCTGTACTTGTTCCTGCCCAAATACATGCCGTCCCCCATGCTGTAATTTTCACGGTGTTCGTAATCCGCGTTATATTCTGCCAAATAGGCCGTTTCCTCAAAATTGGCGGCATGCTTGCGCATTTCTGAAAAGAGGTTGCGTGTATGTTTGGAAAAGCCTAAAATGACGGTTCTTGCTATACTATAGTCGTAATAGTCCGTATAACTGTCGCATTCGTTCACCCTCAATGTGCCGATAATGACCGCCTTTGCATCTGTCGGGATAAGGGGGCGCAAACGTTCCGCACCGATTTTTGCGATACGCTCGTATTCTTCCCTTGCTTCCTTCGCTTTCCGTTCCGCTTCGGCTTTCTTCTCTTTCGCTTTGGTTAGTAAAGCGGCTGTTTCCAACGGATCCAAAAACTTGGGGTTCGCATCATCGTAATAGATGCCTATTCCGAATTTCTCCGATAATGGCCGGATAAGGTCGGAAGTGTGAAACTCGTGTGTTTCCAAATTGACAAGATGATAGGTTATTCCCCACTTGTCACGGGTTACTTCATACACAACATAGCTGTCATAGCTGTAGCCTTCCAATACTACCACTTGATTGACTGAAACGGTCTGAACGTCTCTGTCGTAACTTCTGTTAGCTCCCAATAAATGTACTTTGTTCATAATGAGTTGTTTTAATGATTAATATTTCGTTTCAGAGTATCACGCAAAGAACAAGGATGAAAAGAGCGAGCACGCAAAGGGAAAGGAGAGCGGAAAGGATGCGCCACACGGAACGGATGAGGAAAACCACCACCGCCAAAACTGCCAACATGGGCAACCAACCGCTCCAAAAGGCCGCCACACCACCGACAAAGGCACACACGAAACGCACCGCCACGTACACCACGAAGCCGACCAACGACCACTTCATCCAAAATTTTATGCCGGTTGGAGCGAAGCCGAAGCCTCGTTTCAAATCTTGTTGTATTTCAGTTCTCTTTTTCATAACATTGACTTTTTTTTTATGCCTTGTCGGTGGCCTCACCTTGCTCGTTTCAGGGGGCAGATACGGACGGGGAGAAAATATGCAAGGCTTTTGGTGAAAATTTTTCAACCGCCCCGCTGGACGGATTGAAAAATTTTCGCCAAAACCCGTAGGGCGCGAAGCGGGCTTGCAGATTTTTAGGGGCCCCGCCCGTAGCTTCGCACCCTGAACTACGGCAAGGTGAAGTCATGACAAGGTTATAAAAAAGGGGAAATGGCTATAATGGGGAAAAGAGAACTGAAATATGACAAGATTCGGAAGGCTGTGCCAACTGGTTTATATATTTATTATGCAAATATTCTTGTTTGTTTACACTTAAAAATAACATGTTATATTGGTTTAAGTATAAATAAAGCATTCATTTGTATTATTTGTTTAAATTTGCTGCAATAAGGTGAATCTTTATATCTCAGTTTCTATAATTTATACTTCTAAAAAGGCTTTGAAGTATTTTTAGAAATCTTATAAGATCACAGAATAAATTTATTGGAAAGAGTGAAATACTTTTATATAAAAAGTTATAGATTTTTGTAACATAATGGCAACAGGTTCTTAATGAAGGGTGGATATGTAAAATTATGCATGAACAGTATGGTAGGCTATTACTGACTTATTTTCGTAAATCTGTTATCTGCAATGTAATCTATGGGGGATACTATCTCAGGATTGGAAAAATATAAAAGATTGCTGTGCAATGATAATTATCTGTAACGAATCACTTTCAAACTGTTTATGTCAGTGAACTTTACAGCGTCTTAAAAAGACGCTCGGAATATCGGAAGCGGAAATCTTCAAATGCTATAAGAACAAATAGAAGCTGTTTTGTTATTGTAATAGGTTAATTATAGTTTGTTGATACAATATGTGCAAAATTGCTAAAACCAATATTTTGTTTCCGAAATTCATAAATGAATATGTGAAATACGTATAACGAACTATAGACAACTTGTATATTACCTCATAGTAAAATACTATTTTTTGAATTTGATACCTTTACTATAATCATTTTTATAACTTTACCTGTCAAGCCATTCCTTAATACGTTGAGCTTTTTCCTTACTTACTTGGATTTCTGTCTTCGGATAACCCTTTAAATGGACAATAAGTTTCCCTCCGAAATAATTACCGAGGAATAAAACATGCTCTACGTTGATAATATATTGTCGGTTTGCACGGAAGAAACAGTCTGGGTTGAGTTGCTGTTCAAGTTCTTCCATTGACACATTGACAACTTCTGAAGTACCGTTATTAAGGCGAAGATACACATTCTTATTTTCAGTCTCAATATGATTGATGTCCGAGACACGTACTGTCTTATATCCGTCACGATAAGGTAACAGGAAACGTTCCCGATAACGGAACTGGTTCTTTTGTAACGCGTCGAAAAGCTGCCGGAAATTCTCTTCGGTATAATTTTTACCTGCTTTGATTGCTTTATTTATGGCTGCTTCAAGTTCATCGACATCCAAAGGCTTCAGAAGATAGTCAAAACTATTGAACTTGAATGCCTGTACCGCATATTCATCGTATGCAGTGGTAAATATGATGGGTACGGTTGCCGGAGCGTATTTAAGAGCCTCGAAACTTAGACCGTCAGTAAGACGGATATCCGCAAGTATGAGGTCTGTTGTTTTTCTTGATTGGAAAAATTCGACCGCCTCTTTTATGCTTGTAAATGGACCTTCAATTACAAACGTTGCATCAATATCATTTAGTAATCTTATGAGGCGCATGGCATTGCGCTGTTCATCTTCAAGAATCAGTATTTTCATGGGAAATGATGTTTTTAATTATTGGCAAACTTACCGAATAGAAGTTTTCGGCATTCTCTATCTTAACCTTTTTGTCGCAGAGCAATGCGTATCGTTCTATGATGTTTTTATGGCCTAAACCCGTTGAGTCCATTTTTGACAGCAAAGGTGATTTAAGATTATGCACAGTGATATAATCATCCGACAACGCAATGGCAATAAACAGCGGATGTTCCATTGAAAAGCTATTATGCTTTATTGCATTCTCCACAAGAAGCTGCAACACCGCCGGAGGAAGGAACCCCTTACATTCTTTAACCTCTGGACTGATTTTCGTAATGACGCCTCCGGCGTGACGTACCTTCATTAGATACAAGTATGAATCAAGGAATTTTATCTCCTCAGTAACAGGAATCAGATTCCTGTCCAAATTAGCAATGATGTACCGATACACTTTTGACAGATTGCTTAGGAATTTGCCAGCCAGTCCGGTATCTTCTTCAATCAATTCCAGCAGATTGTTGAAGTTGTTGAACATGAAATGCGGATTGATTTGCAGTTTCA
>CAQBGY010000114.1 GCA_948759685.1 uncultured Eubacterium sp. | reverse complement strand
AAAAAAGTCGTCCATATTCAATCTTGTTAATTCGATGTAAAATTACTTTTTTTCCCGCACATTCAAAAGGAAGTAACAATTATTTGTTATCAGTAACTTATAAATATGGTTTGGTTATCAATATGTCACATCTCAGCCCTAAAAGAACCAAAGTGAAGAACCATAAAAAAGAACCAATTTAAAGAACCGATTATGATAGGGCAGATTTTTTTCAATGAAGTTAGGGCTAGTTTTAACTTGAGGAAGCCGAAAAGTGACAGACCAACGAATATATATCTGGTATGCCGAATAAATAAAAAGCAGGTAAAGTTATCTACAGGAGTAAGGGTGTATCCCGACCAGTGGAACACAAAAAAGCAGGAAGCGTATGTAAGTCCAAGATTAACCGAGTTGGATAATATAAATAACGCAATAGTAAACGATGAGATAAATAAACTCAAAGCAGATTTTATTGATTTTAAGCGTTATATTTGCGATAATCCAAATGAGATTGATAATAGCTTATTTTTACTAAAGAAATATATTTACAAAGATAGAATGATGAAACAACAAGAATTGCAGAAGCCTGTTCAGTGGCTTCGTAGAGCTATTAGCCAAGATAAAACGATAAAATCAGATGGACAAAGGAATACATTGGCTATTTATTGGGGACATTTAAAGGTATTTGAAGAATTTTTAAAAGCAACAGATAGAGAGGATATAACGTTTGCAGATATAAATTTGGCTTTAATCAAAGATTATGAGACTTATCTGTTTAATAGACAGATAGGTAAGGGTAAGACTACTAAGACAAGTACTGTTGGTAATAAAGTAACCGCTTTGATTTCAATTATAAAGAGAGCAGAACCATACGGCTTAATAGACACTTCAGCAGCGAAGTTGAACCTGTATAAGAAGCCCAAAAGTAGGGAAGGTGATGATAATGAAATATATTTGTCAGAAGAAGAAGTAAACAAAATGTATTCTTTAGAGCTCAAAGGCTTAGAAGAAAAGGCTAGAGATGTTTTTGTATTACAATGTTGGACAGGGCAGAGGTTCAGTGATATGCAATTATTAAATAACGGTACTATTAAAGACTTTGATAATGGGAAGATATTGGAAATAGTGCAAAAGAAAAGAACACATAAAGTTTCAATACCATTGTTCCCTGTTGCTTTAGAGATACTGGAAAAGTATAATTTTCAAATACCCAAAGTACGTGAGAATACTATGTTGAAATACATAAAGGAAGCAGGAAAAAAGGCAGGTATAATAGGCAAACATATTGTAACAGAAGATAGAGGTTCAAAAATAACTAATACTACTTATTGTAGATATGAATTGATAGGTACACATACAGGAAGACGTTCATTCATTAGTAATATGCTGAAACGTGGTTATGATAGTCATATACTTATGAGAATAACAGGGCATACTACAGAAATGGCATTTAAAAAATATGCTAAAATAAGTTCAGAAGATGCGGCTAACTTGATGCTAGAAACGGAAGCAACAAAAGTAAAGCAATTAGATAAGGTAGCTACTACTATTAGTCAAGAAGGTAACAAAGAAGCTATTAATATTTTAAAACAGCATCAAAATATTATAGATGGTATTACCTTCGATACTCTGTTAGACACTCAATTTTTTGCGTCTAGAATCAATAAGGCTGTTGAACTACAATCACAGGTAGGTCACTTAAAGAATGGAAAGCTGTGTAGCTATGACAATGAAATCAATTCCCTTATAAGCGAGATAGAAAAATTCTCCCAATCTTCCACTTCTGATTCAGATGTGGCAAAGCAATATGTGAAACAGTTATCTGTTGGGAAGCTATCAGACTTGTATGATAGTTTTAGAGAAATGATTATCAAGTGTGTTAAGATTGGTATCAGTAAGGATGCAATTATGCAGTTTATCAATAAGGCTTTGGAAATAGGCTTGTTGGATAATGAAAGATTCGCCAATATAAAAGAAATCACTACAGCCTTATTGGATAAAAGAAACAAGGGCTGACAAGTTTTCGAGGAAATCAAGGTTTCCGGTAAGCCTGAACATCATATTCTCCCCGAACAGTTATGGTTATGGGGAGAATTTTTGCTTTATCGCATCCTCAGCTCAAATATTCCACAATTTCGACTTGTCGTTTGGTGATGCGGTCGGGACTTTATACCTTTGCAACGTGATTGAAGGTCAGAAATGACCGAGTTTCTCATCACCCAGATTCACCACTACAAACCTAAATCTACTCCAAATGAAAGAACTGACCTACGCTGACATTCGTAAAATAGCACTGGAGCACGGTATCAAGGACACAAGGCTTCACATTGGGCTTTGGGCTACTGACCGATACGTCAAGAAGAGAAAAATGATACAAGGCAAGACTTACACAATCTATCTGCCGCATCATAAACAGGAACAGGAATGATTTTTTAGTTCCAAACCTGTCGCCAAACTAACATAATAAGAGGTGTTTTCTTCATAAAACTTTTAAACTAAAGTTTTAAAAGACGCTTCCGCCATAAACTATATAATACAAGACATAACATTTAGATTGCTTGACTATGATAAGTCAACTGTAAAGTAATAGGCGTAGTAATACGCTTATTATTTTATTCTTATGGACGAGTTTTTCTTCAAATCGTCCTTATATAGGAAGAAAAAAATAACCCTACTTAAACTTAATCTAAAGTCAGATATTTTAAATACACAGATTGCAATTTTATAAATTAAACTTAATCTATACACAATGAAACAAGAAATCATTAATGGTGGCAATGCCCGATATTTGGGCGAATTAGGAAGATTTAAAGACGGTATTCCTTTTGGAATCGTGAACAAGACAAAGACAGATGTAGGTGGCACTTATGTGGCTGCAAATTGCAGTAGCAACTATATTATCGTATGTCCGTTCAAGGACTTGGTGGATAGCATAGCGGCAGATAAGAACAACAGGTATGAGGTATTCAAATGTTATGGCGGTATAAGAGAATACCAGTTCAGGAAATATATCAAAAACAATACCACATATAAGATAGCCGTGACCTATGACAGTCTGCCCAAATTAATTGGATGGTTGAGCGGTACAGAAGGGTGGAAAGTCTTGGTAGATGAGTTTCATTTAATCTTGGAAGACATGGATTTCAGATATGATGCAATTAACGGCTTGATGGAAGAAATACAGAAGTTCAGGCATTATTCTTTTCTGTCTGCCACTCCAATTGACCTTGACTTTGAGATAGATTTCCTGAAACGGCTTCCACATTACAAAGTCCAATGGAATGGAGTGACGAAAATAACTCCTATCAGATACAAGGTCACGCAATTAACCAAAGGACTGGCTAGATTCATACAGATATTTTTGGATGAAGGCATATCACTCCCAGACATAAACGGCAATGTCAATAAAGTGGAAGAACTATATATTTTCATCAATTCAGTAACCAGTATCAAGCAGATAGCAGATACATTGAAACTGAATCCAGATGATGTGAAGATATGTTGTGCTGACAGGATTAGAAATAACAAACTGTTGGGTGAATACCAGATTGAATCAGTCAGTAGTCCCAATAAGAAGATTAATTTCTTTACAAAGAAATGCTTTCAGGGATGTAACCTTTTTACCAATAACGGGCTGATAATAGTAGCCAGTGACGCATACAAAACGCAGACTTTGGTGGATATAAGTACTACTATGGAACAGATAGCAGGCAGAATCAGAATCAATGATGAATACCAGAATATCTTTAGGAATGTGATAGTCCATCTGTTCTCCACCAATAAGAATGTTATGAGCGATGAAGAGTTTGAGATGCTAATGCAGGATAAAGAGAATGAAGCTGACAAGTTGTTAAGCGGATGGAATAAACTGGATAAGGAAGAGAGACAGACCTATATTAAGAGGATGAACCTAGACACTGAACTAGTCTCCATCATTAATGGCAAGATGGTGTATAACAATCTGAAAAAACAATCCTTCATTTATAAACAGGAACTAAGGAAGATATACAGAGATGGTATCAGTATCAGGGACAGTTTTATGCAATCAGAGAAATTTGAGCTTACCAACCAGAATGAATGGGAGGATTTCAATATAAAACTGGCAAAGGCAATGACTGTCAGTTATGAGCAACTACTAAAAGATTATCTGGATTCCCCTTCTGAATCTTATGAACAGGAATATCCAGAATTTCCACTAATCAAAAGATATTTGAAGGAATCTGAAATGAATACTCTTAGATGGAACAGGGAGAAGATGCTAAAAGCTGTAGAGGACAAGAAACTGGTTGATAAAGTTTTCTTGGTTATATATCAGCCTGGCTTTATCAGCAATCAGGACTTGAAAGGCAAGTTGAAGGATGAGTTTGGCAGATTGGGAATCAAATTATCCCCCAAAGCAACCCTGATAGAGAATTGTACTCTCTATAATGTGGAGAAGGCAAGCAGGAAGATAGATGGAAAAACTGTTAGTGGGTATGAACTTGGCAAGATGGTATTTACCTTTGAATAAGAATCTACCAATATGACAGAACAGGACAAGAATAAAGCTCCAGACCGTTAATCAGGTTTGGGGCTTTTTTAATAAGAAACTAATTTTAATACCTGAGAGGATATTAAATCAGGAAGGCGGTATAGAAAATAGTAATATTATATCAAATAGAATTGCAATACATTGATTTATAATAATCTTGTTCTTTATTCTGTATAAATTCTATTTGTTGTTTTTGTTTTTTTCTATATTTGTGCATCGTATTGAATTAAAATAGTAATTATGGATAAGCCACTATTTTCAAAATACTGTCATGCACTAGAATACAAACATTTATTTAAAAGTCATGATGATATGAATTTTTATTCAGCAAAGGAAGGTGATAATGATTACATAATGGTGAATGATTATGACTGTGGAAATTATGACGTATGGTCTGAAATACCAATTATTCTCTTGGAGAATGACAGATTACTTTGTAAACGTGATGAAAAATATGGTGTAGTAAATGCAGAAGGTTGGACTGTTATACCTTTTGTTTATGACAGATTTGATAACAGAGAAGAATTTGAAAATGATAGATATAGTGTTTTATTAGACAATAGATGGGGAGTGATAGACGCATCAGGAAGGGAGCTCTTTCGAATAAAATATAGTAATCCTATTCCAATATTAAAGTTTCCCAAAATAGTTTCGAATGATATGATATGCAGAGGGACTATACTTGTTGAGGATGCAGATACTCACCGTCAAGGATTAGTTAATTTTAATGGTCAAGAAGTCATTCCTACAATATATTCTAAAATAGAACGAAGTGGAAATTGGGACTACGTTTTTGTTAATTGGGGAGCTATAGAAGAACCTGAACCTAATTGCATATGGAATGGTGTGTGGGGATGTTATAATTGGCAGGGAAAGGAAGTAATTCCGGTAAAATATCATGCTATTCATTGTATTGATGATTACTTCATTGCAGGAGATGATGAATATAATGATTGGGAAGATAAATATTATGGGATATATGATTTGTATGATTTGCAAGGTAATATGATTATAGGTGGATTTAATAATTGTCAAATCGGGACAAATTATTTTATTTTCAATTTTGGAATTACTATTAAGTCACACTGGGAAACAACTTATTGGGGAGACATTGAATATGATGAAAGATTAGTAAAAGAATTGAATTGTGATAAAATGTGTTCTATTATTGTTGATAAAGAGCTAAAGTCACTAATTCCTAGGCATTTGATTGAGCAAACTCGTGAAGAAGCGGAATATGAGTTTGATTTTTTAATGAATAATTTGCCTATAGGTGAAGGATTGCTCATTGGAGAATGTCCCAGATTGTGCCAAGGTAAAAAATACAGTAAAGATGATAAGATTATAAAAGGAATTAGTGTTCGTTCAGCTTCTTCTATAAATGACTTCGCTGTAAAATATAGCTCAAATAAAAAAGTAACAATGGACGATGGCTCAACAGTGCGATTGATAGGGATTATTTTTAACAATGAACGAATAGTTATTGCTCCGATATATATAAGCATAAAATCAATAAGCGATAGATTGTTTTTTGTTCTAAATAAAAAAGGTTTAGTTGGCGTGAGAAATAGTGCAGATGAATTACTGGAGCCGCAATTTGACTTAATAACTAATCCACAGAATAATATAGCCATAGGATTCAAAATAGCATACATAGATGAAGAGGAAATATATCAATGCCAATGTTGTCTATTAAAGTTTAGCAAAGATACCGTTTCCCTAGAAGATATTGGGGAAATGACCGGTTCACAACTATATGAATTGCTATATAAGGATGACTCATATTGGGGAAATTTCATTTTAAATGAGGAACATAAAATATTGATAACGAAGTACTGGGAGCATATATTTGACAGTTATAACACTTTCTGGTATTCGTATTGTCAGGATTTCAAATATCTTTGGGAAGATGAACATTATTGTGATGAGATAGAAGAAACAAAAGAAAATTTTTATAATGATGTGGATGATTCGTATAATTGGGAATATTATAATGATGGTTTGGATATGGACCAACAAGATGAACGTTTTTGGAATTTTTAATTAATATATCTGCACACTAAAATGAAATATGAAGATTTATTAGAAAAAGACGAATGGGAAGTTAAACGCTATGAAATATTAGCTAGAGATAATTACACCTGTCAAGATTGTGGATGCAGAGGTATTAACAATGATATATTTTTCCCTATTTCTAGTATAAGTGATTTAGATATACTTTTACCTGACTGTCTGTTTGATGGTGAAGATTTGCGTTCTTTTTGTAGCCATATACAATGGAAAGGACAATGTAAACATTCTTTCTCTTTGACTAATAGGTGCTTGAAAGAACATTTTTATATTGCCGAAATGATAGCGATAAAAGGAAGTATTTGGGACTGTTCTACATTTCAATTTAGATTTGTAACAAATACTTTATTTTCTAAACTGAAATTTCAACGAAATGACTATGATATATGCCTACAATATAAAGGAAGAATAATTAAAGACGGACATCTAACAGCTCTTATGTTTACAGAAGATATGGAACAAATGAGTTATGCCGCTATAAATTATTCTTGCAATAAATCTGGTGAGGATTTAAAATTAAACATCCTTTTGGGCAATAAATATTTCCATTTCCATTTTCGTAATTACGAAGGAACACTGTTTGAATTTACTCCTTTAAATATCCACCATAACTACTACATACTTGGTAAAGCACCTTGGGATTATGATAATAACGCTTTAGTAACCTTATGTTCACGTTGCCATCAAAAAAGGCATAAACAAACAAAGATTCCATTATATAGACAAGACAGGCTACTGATTTATCCTGCCTTACCTGTATGTGACCGTTGTAATGGAACTGGTTATTTGCCTCAATATCATTATTATATGGGTGGAATCTGTTTTAAATGTCATGGTGAAGGAGTATATGGATATGATGAAAGCAGGTTTCATCCCAATATCTGAATCTTTATTATATCTGTTTCTAAGAAGTGGAGTAAGATTTGTTCAATATTCATATTAATTCCATACATTTGTATAACCAAATTCATAATTCTAAAATAAATTGTAAAATGAAAACATACTCTTTACTAGGAATATTTTTATTGTTCTTCTGTGCTATTAGTTTTATAAGTTGTGGTAAAGATGATTCTGAATGTAATGATATTCCTGAAAAGATTCCAAACGAGGAGCCTACAGCTTCTTATTATGTTAAATATGAAGCAAAAGGGTCAGTGATGAATTATATTGAATCCATCATTGTTACAACCGATAAAGGAAGTGAAACTGTTACTCATAAAAGAAGTTGGTCGCAAACTTACGGTCCTGTTTCTAAAGGATTCAAAGCAAGTATAACAGCTATAGGGGGATGGCCTACTGTTAATATCTATGTTTGTAGAGGTGAAGAACCCTTTGTGCTAAAGAAAACTAGTAGTTCTGGGAGTTCTACTTCATCGACTTCTGCATCTTATACAATAGATTATTAAGAATAAGATTATCTCGTTAATCTGATTGATATTTTTTGTTATATCCATAAGCTCCAAACTAATAAGGTTTGGGGCTTTTTATGTATATCCCCAACTCAAAAATATAAGTACTCTAAATTCATCCCCCCTCCCTTTTATTGAGGAAGTATTTTCCTATTTGAAGTTTATGCAGTGATAGAGTGAAATATTTGATTCGTCAGTGAGCGTATCAGATGTATATCGTGCGCTAAGTTTCTGTGAAACTACTAACACCCCCATACCAATCATTAGGAAAAAGAAAGGATAGCATGAATTGCTATTCAGCCCACAAACGCTTTGAACTTCTGAAATGTGCGGACTTATCAACGATTTGTATATGTCTACATATAAAGATGCACAAAGATAAGTGAATGAATAGAACTTCATGTTAAGCCCTCATTTTGTCCTTAAATGCAGTATTTACTAATCATATTAACTTAATAATTTATCAGATTATGGAATCAACATTACAGATTATGCCAGTACAGAGAATTAGTAGAAACTTTGGTGAATATGCAGAAGAAGCGGTAATAATTGAAGAGCCAGTAAAGCCCAAGAAAGTAAACCACTTTATAGAAGCAAATTCTGTAGAAGTCACTTTAGACCATTTAAAGAATGAGAATGTGATACCAGTTTTCAGCAAGGATAATGAACTGACTATTTCGCATCCGCAATTCATTGAAACGGTCTGGGAAGCTGCCAACTCATTCTATAGTGGTGAACAAATCGAGCAGCCAGATATAAGGTGCAGCCATGTGGTAAAAGGAAGAAAACCAGAAGCCGTTAACAAGCCAAAGAACCTGTTAACGGAAGCTGACACTACCCAATATTACGAAAGATGCGCTTTTGCCATAGATATTCCATCTATCTATGAAGATGTATCTGGCAACAGGCTTAATCTTTCTATAGTTGGCGTTCGTGCCTTGAATAGAGAGAATCTGGCAACTAAGAAAAGCCCAGAGTTATTCAGACTGGCGGTTTCATTCAAGAATACCGTATGCTGTAACATGTGCGTTTTCACAGACGGATATAAGGACGACATAAAAGTAATGAGCACAAAGGAACTGTTTAGGGCTACATTGGAACTACTTAATAATTTCAATGCAGCCAAAAACATACATTTGTTGCAAACGCTTGGCGATTCCTACCTGAATGAGCACCAATTTGTGACCTTGCTTGGCAGAATGAGACTTTATCAATGTCTACCACAGGGGTATCAAAAAGCAATTCCACGTATGTTATTTATAACACTTCGTTAATTTTATAACTAATCCGTTGATCACAAATAAGTTAATTG
>CAQBGY010000113.1:1496-9303 GCA_948759685.1 uncultured Eubacterium sp. | reverse complement strand
TACACTTCCTTTTAAAATGCAGATTAATCTGATTTCTTTCTTCGCATAATCTTTGCTAATCTGAGCTGCCAGTTCACGAATTCTTTTTTCTAACTGTTCTTCACTGATATATTCCGTAATCTTATGTATCATAACTCTACTCCTTATCATATGCTATCTTTATTATATTTTTTGTTTCATCGGAAACCTTAAAGTATTCACTGATTCTATATCCTACAATCCATACAATATGACTTCCATCAGCCAGTAATAATATCTCATCACGCTTTGCCCTTGGGACTTTCTCATCAATAAAATAGTCTTTTAATTTCTTTTTTCCGCCTTTTTTATCTATGATAATGTAATCGCCCGGCTGACGATTTCTTAATAGTAACTTATTTATTTTATCATAATCAAACCATTTCGTATACATTAAATCGGGTACATTCTCTTTGTTTATACTTGATTTCTCAAAAGAAACAGAAAATTCTTCTACTTGATTTATTTTATTGTCCTCTAATAAAACCTGCCCGATTTTTTTCTTTGGCTCTTCCCTCTCTCCTAATTCTATTCCCTGATATCCCTTTTTAATAATGAATGAACATGGAATCTCTATTTTTTTTGAGACACTGTTATGCAATAACGAGATAACCATGTCAATATGTGTCGCTGTAATGTCCTTTAAACTGCCTGTATTGTTAAAAATCCACCGCCTGACAACCTCTTTTAATATAACAGATGGTAAGTCCTTTGATTCATTCAAAATAATATTATTTTTTACATAATTCTCATAGGCCTCATCTGTCTGGCATTCAATATAGTCATATACCTCCCTGAGACTTTGTGCAGTATTTACAATGTGTTCTTCTGCCTTACTGTTAATATTCTCCTTAATATAGGGTAATATATCCAATCGCAGCTTATTTCTGCTATATTGTGTCTCTTTATTTGTACTGTCTATACAATAATCTAAATGATGTTTTTCTAAATATCCTTCTATTTCCTTTCTTGTCAGGCAGAGTAATGGTCTGATAATTTTCCCCCTTTTCACCGGAATTCCAGTCATTCCCTTTAATTTACTCCCCCGAAACAAATTGAATAACACCGTCTCACTATTATCATTAAGATTATGTGCCACTGCAATTTTATTTGCACCGATTTCCTCTGCCACAGACTCGAACACCGCATATCTTTCTATTCTTCCGGTTTCTTCTTCTGACATCTTCTTTTCTCTGGCAATAGCTGGAATATCAATATGAAATATCTTACATTCTACGCCTAATTCCTCTGAAATATGCTCTACAAATTCTGCATCCCGCTCTGCCTCAATCCCTCTTATTCCATGATCGACATGTACTACAGTCAACTCGATTCCCAAATCCTCTTTTAATGAATTCAGCAAATGCAGCATGCAGACAGAATCAGCACCTCCTGAGACTCCCAGTATGACGCTGTCACCATGTTTAAATATATTATTTTTATTTACAAAATCTAACACTTTTCTCATCATATCCATATGATACTTGATGCTGGTTTTTCTGTCAAATTCCCAGGCTTATCAAACCTTTTCCCATATTCCTGTACAAATAACGGTCATATCATCTTCCGGCACTCCCTTACATTTTGCTAACGCCTGACTCAGCACACTAATTGCCATCTGTTTCGGATTTGCAGTGTGAATATCCATAATAATTCTTCCCATCGCCTCCTCTTTATCCGGACAGTCTAACGCATCCACGATTCCATCTGACACCATAATTACAAAATCTCCATCATAGAGTTTTTTGGTAATGGTCTCCATATCCACCTCTTCCAGCACTCCCATAGGAAGTGATGTGGACTTGATACATTCTACCCAGTTTCCTCTCTTTATATAAGTACATGCTGCACCCAGTTTTAAAAACTGGCAGATTCCTGAATACTGGTCAATCAAAGCCATGTCTACCGTTGCCGGCTCCTGCCATTGATTTCCCGTAAGCATAATTGAATTTGCTAATTTTAATATCGTGCTTTCTTCAAACCCGCTGTCAATCATTTTTTCTAACAAGTCAATTACAATCTCACTATATTTTTTTGCCCGCTTTCCGGAACCCATTCCATCACAGATGCTCATAAATGTCTGCCCGCTGTCTAAACTCATGACAGCAAAATTATCTCCGGAATAATCTTCACTCCCTTTTGTCTGTCTGGCGGTTCCGCTGATTGTCATAAAATTTACTTCCTCAAACAAAACATATTCATTATATTCCTCTGTCACATCAAGCAGACATTCTTCCGACAGCCTAACTTTTTTTCCAACGGCTTCCGATATTACACTCTTAATAATATCTGCGGGAATATTTGATTTCTTTCTTTTTTTTGCATAAAGTCTTACTTCTAACATTCCCTTGCTGTTTTCATTTATAAAAATTTTCCTTGCGACAATTTTTTGCTCTCTTAACTTATGTTTTATATAATCATCCATTCCAAACAATGCTCTTTTTTCTTCATAAATGGGCTTGGTATAATTTTCCATTAATTTAGCCATCTCATTGAACTGCACTGCCATAGCCTCTCTCGTTTCCAGCATTTTGTTGTACCAAAGATAATTGATTTTTGCTCTCTCTAAATATTGTATTTGTCCATTTTCGCATCCTCTGCATGCGCTTTGAGCAATTTCCCTGGATACAATTCCCTCCACTGAAACATTATAATCATAATCTATGCCTGACATTTTTTTAATTTCCGATGCCAGATTTTTAAATGCTCTGGATGTTCGCATAATGCATTCGTTTTTCACTAACTGCTGTTTGTCTATCTCCTCCTGTATCGTCTTTTTCTTTGGCATGTAATTTAACAATTTATCAACAAAATAAGAAAAAATCACCGACATAGACCATGTCAACATAACGATTGGTGCTAATCCGTATAACTCTACTTTTACCATTCCATTTAGTGACCAGTCCAGCGCTTCCATAAAAACTGTAGTTATTGTAGCGATGAATGCTGTTATGTATGGATTATAATTTGTGCATAATCTTCTATACTGTGTAGCACATATTCCTGTAGTTATCATGATTGTTCCATATTTCATTGCTGCAAGCCAACCGCCATTTGCAAAAATCGTATAAATCATCATTGGCAACGCTATTATAGGAAGTCCTTTTACCTGACACAATGCTGCATACCAGCTTTCTCCCATAGAATAATATCCAAGCATTGGCAGTGTGCATAACACCAGACCTATCATTAGTAATAGTATTGGTTTCAATATCTTCTGCATAATTTGCATCCTCCCTTACTGTTTTCTGCATGGTAGTATACAAATTCATTTTTTAATTTTTTGTCAAAATAATGTCTGAGAATCGTTAAACATTTCGACATGAACTTAAATAAAAAATGCACTCAAAATGTTAATTTTCTTTTTAACATTTGAATGCATTTTTTATGATTCTTATTCTTCCGGCTTAAAGATTACTTCATTTGGATATAACAAACCTAAATTTCTTGCCATCTCCTCAACATAATCATCGGTTTTTACATACTCTTCTTTGTCCTTTAATTCCTCTGACAGTTGAAGTTCTTTTTTATACTGGGTTTGTAATCTTCTCTCCTGCTCCTGTAAGTCTTTTAAAGTATTATATTTTTTTATCATTTGAGCTCCCATAACAATACAAAACGCCATTACTACTGATGAAATAGCTATAATCATCCGTTTGCTATGTATACGTCTTCTGCGCGCGGCACTTAATCGCCTGGTTGCTCTTTTTTGATTCCCTGATGCCATTTATTTTTTCCTTTTTTTGATTTCTTTTTAGTACCTGTCTTTAGTTTAATCAATTTCACTATTTTTTTCAATGGTTTCACGATAATTCTTATGGCTATTCTAATTTTCAATGCCAAAACATCTATTATTTTCCTTCCAATAAACCATTCAAATGCAAACATTGTTCCCATGGTTAATATAATGGAAAAAAATCTTGGTCTGCCATAATTATATTTTAAATAGATATTAAACATAAAAATCGCAGCAACCATCCAAAAAATAATATCTTCTATAATAATACGCACAATACCAACATAGAATATTCTTCTTAAAACCCGTATGACATCATAACAAAGAACCAATACCAGTCCTCCGTAAACACTCATGACAATCAGCATACTTTCTTCGCTAATCTGTAAACTCATTACCGAAACATCCTCTTAACAAAAGATTTTCCTTTTTCTCCATATGCTTTAACATCGGAATAAGCGATGCTGTCTACATTCCCACCTACATTGACTTCTCCCTTTTCTATACTTAGTTTTGTCACTTTTAAGTCACTTCCTTTAATATGTATCATTCCAAGGGTCGATTCCAATAATACCTGATTTAAATCGAATGCCACAACGTCTTTGATCCCAGTCAGACTCATTTGTTTTCTATTGTCCAATGCCAGTTTATGTGTTTTTGCAATATTATTTTGCTCCATATGTGCCTCGAAATATTCTTAATATAAAACAATATATTTTAATAGTACAGGATTTATTCTCTTTTTTGAAATATTTGTCCTTTTTATTATTTACCGGTACAATTTCCTTTTATCATAATTCTTTATACATTTCTGCTGCCTCATCTTTTTTTACCGTTTCTTTAACACTGACAACTTCAACTTTTACTATTCTTTGTCCAAACTGTATTTCTATCTTATCGCCAACTTTTATATCCTTCGAAGCCTTTGCCGATTGTCCATTTACCAGCACTCTTCCTGCATCACAGGCTTCATTGGCTACAGTTCTTCTCTTGATAATTCTTGATACTTTTAAAAACTTATCTAACCTCATAAATATCCTCCCAATATATACATCAATACTTTTTGCCTTTACATAAATAGGACTGTTACAAAAGTAACAGTCCTGATTATTTCAACTCTAAATATTTAAATTAGTTTAATTCTTTCTTTAAAGCTGCACCAGCTTTGAATTTAGGAACAGTAGCTGCTGCGATTGTAATCTTTTCCTTTGTTGCAGGATTGATTCCCTGACGCTCAGGTCTCTTTGTAGCTTCGAAAGTACCAAATCCAACTAACTGTACTTTATCTCCATCTTTCATTGCTTTTACTACTACATCTGTGAATGCTTTCACAGCTTTTGCTGCATCTGTCTTTGTTAAACCAGCTTCGTTTGCAATAGCTTCTACGAATTCTGTCTTGTTCATCGTAATTCCTCCTTGATAATTTGTACGATCGCTTTCCTCGCGTATCTATAAAGTATATACTCCATTTTGTAGACTTTGTCAAGGAAAATCCACCTTTTTATGGGTATTTTGGGCATTTTAACAAATAGAATAATCAATGATTTGCATATGCTTTATGCCTCCATCTGCCTTCCTAAAAATGCTGCTGCCACACCGGCAAGCTTCTGTTCTGTGACACTGACATCCTGCTTTTCATCTTTAGACATAATGACAACACTGCCAATAATATCACCCTCACATATAATCGGATATATTACCTGACCTGCTTCCGGAGCACTTTCTCCCTCTACAACCGGAATACCTTTTTCAATTCCGCCCTCCGTTGTCAGATTATCTCTTTCATTAATCAACTTCTCTAATTGTGGACTAATATTTTTTCCTAACAGCTCTTTTTTAGCTCCACCAGCCACTGCTATAATCTGATCCCTGTCACTAATTAAAATTTTATAACCAGAAACCTGTGCAAGGCTTTCTGCATACTGTTTTGCAAAACTATCAATCTCTCCAATTGGAGAATATTTTTTTAATATAATTTCTCCATCTCTATTTGTAAAAATCTCCATAGGATCACCTTCTCTAATACGCAGTGTTCTCCTAATTTCCTTGGGAACAACTACTCTTCCCAAATCGTCTATTCTTCTTACAATTCCTGTTGCTTTCATTTTATTTCCTCCATTTACATCTTGTAGCTGATATAATCCTAGTATTTGTAAAGGAAGAATTATTATTCATATTTTTTCTATATTTCCAATGTAATATCACTTCCGTTAATTTTATCCTTATTTACTATTATTTTCCTGTCAATTCTTTCTTTTATTTCACGAACATGCGAGATAATTCCAACCAGTCTGTTACCTTCTGTAACATTTGATAGGGAATCTATCGCCTGATTCAGAGACTCTTCATCTAAAGAGCCAAATCCCTCATCCACAAACAACGTATCTATCTGAATACCTCCGGCGTTCGCATGAATCTCATCAGACAAACCTAATGCCAATGCCAAAGATGCCTTAAAGGACTCTCCACCGGACAGGGTTCTTACACTTCGTTCGCTCCCATTATAATGATCAATTACATTTAATTCTAAACCACTTTGACCTTTTAAATTATTTGAACTGGCTGCTCTCTTTAACTCATATTGACCTGAAGACATCACCATGAATCTGATATTTGCCCTCTGGATAATTGTATCAAAGTAATGCATCTGAACATAAGTCTCTAATAATATCTTCTCTTTTCCTGAAATATTTCCATTGGCAGTATTCGATAATGATTTCATCATATTCCACTGTTTCTCAACCTCTTTCAATGCTTGAAACTGTCTGCCAATCTCATTTTGAGATTTTTCATTGATATTTACTCTTGATTTCGCTCCGCTTACAGTCTCCAGATGCCTGTTTCTTCTTTTTTCTATTGCTCTCCTCTGCTCCTTAAGTTCCTCTAATGATATCATTTCTGTATTCTTTAGTTGATTTTCAACCGTTTTGATTGTATTGTTTGCTTTTTCGATATCCGACTTGCATTCTTCCCACTGATGTTCTGCCTTCTTAAATGATTTTTCTAAAGCCTTTTGTTGTTTTTCCAATTGGTTAATATATGCCTTTGCCTTAGATTTACTCTCAAACTGTAACGTCTGTTTTCTTTCCTCTAATATTGTTTCCAAAGATTTTATATTCATCTTGTAGTTTTCAATCGTCTTGTCAGTACATTGATATTCACAATTTGATTTTAAATTAACATTGTTTATTTTTACTGACTTGTGGGATAATGCATTCTTTAACTTTTCTACCGCATCTTCTAATGTTATTTTCCCCAATATTTTTTCAATATGTATTAAGGTTTCTTTTTCAGCCACTTCGACTTTCATGCTTTGCTTATGTGCCTGCTCACTTAATTTCTTTGTCTCTTTCTCGTATTGCTCCACCATTTCTTTTGCCTGTTCTACCTGCTCCTTAGATGGTGCGTTCTCTGTAAGTTCTGCCGGGTTCGGATGCTCCATAGAACCACATACAGGACACGGCTTTCCCTCTTCCAGTTTTGCTGCCATGATTCCTGCCTGTTCATTCATAAAAGTCTGTTCCATATGAATATATTCTGTTCTTTTTGCTGACAGTTTTTGATTCATATCCTTATATTGACATTGCAGGTCAAAAAGACTCTTCTTCTCCTGACTCAAACCATCTATGTCCCTCTTTAATGAAAACATTCTCTGAAATTCAATGTTTTCCAATTTCTTTTGGTTATCCGACAATTCCTTTAATATGCTGTCTAACTTATCATATTCCCCTAATTTCTCTGTCAGTTTCTGTATCTCGAAAGAGAGCCGTTCTCTTTCCGGGCTCAACGCTTCCTGTTTTTTTAATTCTTCCTCTAAAATAATTAAATTTCTTTCGTTTTTTTCTAAACTTTGAATCGCTTTTTCTTTTTGTTTTAACGCCTTGCCTAGGGTATCTGCTTTTCCTATTTTCTCATCAATCTGAGAAATTTCTTTATCTAAAACCCTAATTTCTTTATTGTCTCTGGAAATGATGCCTTTATCTTCTTCAATAATTTCGTTAATTACGTTCCGTACCTCTTCGATACCTGCCTCTGTTTTGTTATCCCTCATCT
>CAQBGY010000113.1:1075-1486 GCA_948759685.1 uncultured Eubacterium sp. | reverse complement strand
CTCATCTGCTGCCATTTCACGCTGAGCGGGCTGTCATGATCACATTGTATTCCCCTAATATATTGGGCAATACTCTTATTTTTATCATCATATAAATCATGTAGTTTCTTGGAATTTTCTTTTAGTTTATCCTGTAGGGTTTTGTAAGGCATCGTGTGAAATATTTTTCTAAATATTTCCCGCCTTTCCTCCGTTTTTGCTAATAATAATTTTAAAAAATCTCCCTGGGCTATCATCACAATTTGAGTAAACTGGTTTTTATCCAGACCAACAATCTCCTCAACAGCAATTGTTACTTCTTTCATTTTTGTAATTGGCGGCTTGCCATTAAAAAATGTCAGAACTGCATCTGCATTCTCCTTTGTTTCACCATCTCCTCTCTTAGATCGGAAGAGCGTCGTGTAGGGAAAG
>CAQBGY010000113.1:0-1065 GCA_948759685.1 uncultured Eubacterium sp. | reverse complement strand
TTCCGATCTATAGTCAGGATTTCTTCTAATTACATATTTCTCACCCTTATTTTCAAACTCCAATTCTACAAAAGTCGGTGTGTCCACCTTTGCATACTTACTGCGGAGCATGTTTTTATCTCTGTTATTACCGCTTGCCTCGCCATATAAAGCAAAAACAATCGCATCAAAAATAGTGGTCTTTCCTGCCCCGGTATCTCCGGTAATCAGATAAAGCCCCTTGTTACCAAATTTGTCAAAATCTATTTCTACCTGTCCGGCATAAGGTCCGAATGCCGACATCATCAGTTTGGTTGGTCTCAATCAGTCCACCTCCCATACTTTTTGTATCATTTCTTCTATGAATGCCTTTTGTTCATTTGTCATTGGCACATTATTCTGGATTTCATAAAACTCTTCAAATAAATTTAAAGGTGATTTTTCTTCCATTTTTTCAGTTAACATAACTTCTTGATTTTGTCTTGTTCTTTGATTATCATAGTCAAGTTTCATAATATTCGGATAAATTGTTCTAAGTAATGCCAATGCGTTGACTTTATCTTCCTCATCTATCAACGTAATATGAAAATAATCCTCTGTATTCATATCCTCATAAAATGTTTTCGCAGTCAGTTCATCATAAGTACCTTTCAAATCCCGCATATCATGTAATGGTTTGATGCCTATTTTCTGATAATTTATTTCTCCTTTTTCTCCTATATCAACAATCAATGCATTCTTATGATGATGCACCTCTGAAAAAGAGTATTTTAATAATGTCCCTGCATATCGGATGTTTTCTGAATGCACATGCTGTGGACCGTGTAAATGCCCCAGCGCCACATAATCAAAATTTTTAAAATGACAGGCGTACACTTCATCAATTCCGCCAATTGTTATATTTTCTGATTCGCATCTGTCTGCCCCACTGACATATTGATGTGCAATCAAAATATTTCTTTTGCTCTTATCTAAGTTTATATTTTTCATTACAACTGCCATCGCATCATCATATGTGATAATCTCCTCTTCTTTATGTGCATGCTTTACTGTAGCAGGTTTTATAAAAGGAAGCATATAAACACA